>CANQHW010000007.1 GCA_947623855.1 uncultured Bacilli bacterium
ATCTTGAGGATTTACGGCGATGGCGGTATCACCAAATAAAGTTTCCGGACGAGTGGTAGCAACTTCTAAGTATTCATCACTATCTTCAATAAAGTATTTAATATGGTAGAAAGCTCCTGGAACATCTTTATAGATAACTTCTTCATTAGATAAAGCCGTCATAGCTTCGGGATCCCAATTGATGATACGTTCTCCTCGGTAGATTAAACCTTCATTATAAAGGGTTACAAAGACTTCTTTGACAGCGTTACTTAATCCTTCATCTAGGGTAAATCTTTCTTTAGTATAATCAAGACTTAATCCCATTTTAGCCCATTGAGCGTGAATATTTTCAGCGTATTCTTTTTTCCAATCCCAAGCAACTTTTAACCACTCTTCTCTATCCATACTACGAGGATTAATTCCTTTATCTTTTAGTTTAGCATCAACTTTTGCTTGGGTTGCAATACCAGCATGATCCATTCCGGGTAACCATAGTGCATCAAAACCTTGCATTCTTTTAAACCGAATAATAATATCTTGTAAAGTAGTATCCCAAGCATGACCAATATGAAGTTTTCCAGTAACATTAGGAGGAGGTATTACGATGGTAAAAGGTTTTTTAGAAAGATCTCCACTATTAAAATAGTTATTTTTTAACCAATTATCATATTTGCCTTCTTCAACTAATTTAGGATCATATTTTTTTTCTAACATAATTTTTTCTTCCTTTCTAGTTTATAACTATCAATATATATTTTAACGATATCAAAGCGTTCATCTTTTTTAAAGATATCTAACATTATAGAAATATAAGAAGCTATTTCTTGGTATATAACTTCATAATTTATATCATAAATATAGGACATATAATAACATACTTCATCTAAATTATTCGTAATATTTTCTGGTCTATTTAATTTATAATTAGCCATAGTTTGTAAAATTGTGGAACTTATTAATTCTTCTTTAGGAGTTTTTTCTTTGATATCGTGAATACGAACTTTAATATATTGATCTAAGATAGATAGTTTATCACAATCTCTTAATAATTTAGTTTGTAATAAGCCTTCTTCGGTAATGGGTTTTATTAAAATATCATAACTATTATGATTAAGTATAGCTACTCTAACAATATTTTGATATAAGGGTAAGATATCAAAGTATTTATAGAGATTACATTCATCAATTTTTTTAGAACCAAAGATGGCATGATCAATACTTTCTTGATCGTTAAAAGTATGATAGTAAGTTATTTGATAAAAGCGTCCTAAGTCGTGTAATAATCCAATAGCAAAGGCTAAATCGGGATCAGCTCCGATATCTTTAGCATATTTAGCCATTAAGTAAGCGACGTTTAAGGAATGCCGATATTTACTCATAATTTTTGGATTGTGTAAGTCATAAGCTTGACTTATTAGTTTATAAAAGCGTGCTTCAAGTTCTTTTCTTTCCATTTTAACCTCCCAATAAAAAACGAATAATCGCCTAAAGGACGAGATTATTCGTGGTACCACCTTATTTACTTCTCATTTTGAAATTAACGCTTATCTTACGATCAAACTCCTTAAGCAACCTTCTTATTACCTATATTATCTTTTTCCACCAATCAAAGACTCTCTTTAAACTAAGTAATAATACTCCTCTTAAATCATTGTTTGATAACAAGATAAGTATACTATAAAAATAATCAAAAAACAACTAGTATTATTTAAAAAAATATAGTATAATAACTTTTAGAATAAGGAGTTGGCGTCATGCTAAGAGAGTTCGATTATGATAATTTACCAGTTGTAGATATAGTTAATGAAATAATTATTGATGCAGTTAAAAGAAGAGCTAGTGATATCCATTTTGATCCAACTCCGGATGCTTTAATTGTACGGTTTAGAATTGATGGAGATTTAGTTGATTATGCCAAAGTACCTTTTGCCGTGAAGAAGAATTTAGCTACGCGGGTAAAGATTATTAGTGGGATGAATATCACAGAGACAAGATTACCTCAAGATGGAGCGATTAAAACGACTTTAGAGGGGGTTGATTTAGATATTCGGGTTTCAGCTTTACCAATTGTGGATGGGGAAAAAATTGTTTTACGGATTTTGGATTACTCTATGAGTATGCAAGGATTAGAAACTTTGGGGTTTACGGAGACGAATTTAGATTTAGTTAAAAAGATTATTTCAGTACCTAATGGGATTATTTTAGTAACGGGAGCTACAGGTAGTGGTAAATCTACAACTGTTTACTCTATTTTACAAAAATTAAATAGAAGAGAAACAAATATTATTACGGTTGAAGACCCAGTCGAAATGAAAGTTCCAGGGATTAATCAAGTACAAGTTATGAGTGATATTGGTCTTACTTTTGCGAATACTTTAAGAAGTATTTTACGGCAAGACCCGGACATTATAATGATTGGAGAGATTCGGGATGATGAGACGGCGCGGATTGCGGTTAGAGCTTCAATTACAGGACATTTAGTATTATCTACAATCCACACGAATAACTCTTTAAATACAATTGAAAGACTTTTGGATATGGATGTAGAAAGATATTTATTAGGAACTGCTTTAGAAGGAATTATTTCTCAAAGATTAGCTAAAAGATTATGTCCAAGATGTCGAAGAATTAGAAAAGTTACGCCTTATGAAAAAGGTATTATTAAAAAAGTTTTAAAAATAGATATTGATGAATTATATGAACCAGTGGGTTGTCCTAGTTGTATTAAAGGATATTTAGGACGGGTGCCCATTCACGAGGTATTACAAATAAATCAAGAAATACGGGATGCTATTACGGGGGGAATGCCTAAAGAGGAATTACGGAAACTAGTATATGGAACCGGACATGCTTCAACATTATTAGAAGATGGATTAAAAAAAGTAGTTAGTGGGGTTACAAGTTTTGAAGAAATATTAAGAATTATTGATGTAGCCGAAGATTTTGGTGATGGTGATGAAGAGTTACGTCAAGCGCTAATGGGAAAATTAGGACCTAAAGAAAAAGAAAACGATTACGAAGTTTTGTAATCGTTTTTTTAAGACATATTTTGCATGGCATCTTGGGCTTCATCAAGCATAGTATCAAGCATTTTTTCGGCTTTTTTCCGAGCGTTTTTATTGGTCAATATTAAACCGATGGCAGCCATACTCATAAGTCCTCCAACCATTAGGGCATTTTTAACTATTTTCATAAAAGTTACTCTCCTATCCATTAATAGTATGTTTAGTTTGGAAAGTATTTATACATAATTCGCGATTTTAAAGTAGTATGTCTATCTATACTATAATCATTACCTACTCCTAATAAGAAAGCTTTTTTCTCTCCAATAAGAACTAAACTTTTTTTAGCTCGGGAAACAGCTGTATATAAAAGTTTATTATATAACATGCGATAATAATTAATAGAAATAGGAATTAAAACATGAGCAAACTCACTACCTTGACTTTTATGGATGGAGATAGCATAAGCGTGTTTAATATTTATTAAATCACTTTTTTTATAAATAACTTTATTATCTAAAAAATTAATAGTTATTTCTTCACTATGAGGAGTTTTTTTAATCGATGTAATATACCCGATATCCCCATTAAAGACACCATTATCGGGATCATTTACTAGTTGTAAGACTTTATCTTGTTCGCGGTAGGTTACTTCACCAAAGGAGATTTCTTTTTGGGTAGTTAAAGGATTTAATAATTCTTGAAGACATTTATTTAATTCGTCGATACCGTTTTCTCCTTTATACATGGGAGCAAGGACTTGGATATCACTAGATTTAATACCTTTTTCTTGACTTTTTTTAATTACTTCTTTTAAGGTTTCTTTAATTAATGAAGGTTTTACTTCTAAAAAGTTATAATCATCTTTTTTATTAGTAAAATCTTCATTAAGCATTTTGTCTTTAATTTCTTTAGCTAATATCGGAATATAAGAATTATTACTTTGACGATAAATTCTTTCTAAGGGAGTATAACTAAACATATCACTTTTAATTATATCTTCTAAGACATTACCAGGTCCGACAGAACAAAGTTGATGGACATCACCGACAAAGATTATTTGGACATTATAAGTTAAGCCTTTTAAAAGACTACTAAGTAAGAAAGTATCTAACATACTGGTTTCATCTACAATAATAAGTTTTTGATAGGTTTTGTTATCTTCATTGATTTGAAAAGCATTATTTTCTTTATTCCATCTTAAAAAACGATGAATGGTGGAAGCGGGAAGATGGGTAAATTCACTCATTCGTTTACTAGCTCTACCAGTGGGTGCTAATAACGCAATCGATTGGGCAATATCTTGTCCATGTAATTTATTTAATTCGATATAAATTTTTACAATAGCATCAATAATGGTAGTTTTCCCAGTACCAGGGCCCCCAGTGATAATTGATACACGGTTGTTTAAAGCATTAGCAATAGCTTTTATTTGTTTAGGATCATAGGTTATATTATTATCTTTTTGGAAGAGATATATTTCTCGATCTAAGTTAGGATATTTTGGTAAAGATAAGTCATTAATAGTTGTAAGAAAATTAGCGATATAGGTTTCCATATCATAATAATCTTTTAAATAATAGTGGTTATCTTCGATAATAATTTTTTCTTCTTGAGAAAGATTTAAACATAATTCATCTAAGTAATCACTATCTAAGATAAGATTAAAATATTTAGATAAGTTATCTTTTAGTTCTTGGTATTCTAAATAAACGCTACCAGAGTCATTACAAAATCGATTTAGAGTTTCTAATAGACAAGCTTTTAGACGAATAAGACTTTCTGGTTCTTTAAAATAATTTAAATAAAGGGTATCTAATCTTTTAAAATCAATAAGGTTTTTACATTCATAGATATTTTCTTTAACAATATTTAAAGCATTATCCCCATATTCTTTAATTATTTTCATTGCTTCGTTGATTGTAAAACCAATTTCTTTTAATTCGAGGATAAACTGATCTTTAGAGTCATAACTAATGACGCTATAATAAATATCTTCAGCTCTTTTAGCATTAATACCCGGTATTTGTAAGAGATTATCTTTATTTTCTTTAATTTTTTCTAAAGTATGTTCTCCAAAAGTATTAACGATAGCTTGGGCGGTTTTTTCACCACAGTTTTTAACTAAAGGACTGGTTAAAAAATCAATTATAGCTTCTACACCACTTATTTGGGGTTTAGAGTAATCGGTTACAGCAAACTGATGGCCATATCTTTTATGGTCGATAAAGGTACCTTCTAATTCTAAGATTTCATCGATTTCTAAAGACATAAAATTACCTGTAAAGGTTATTACTTTACCGATTAATGATTTATCTTCGCTATTTTTAATTTTAAGTAATCCTACTTTATAGGTTGAATTATAATTTTCGTAAATAATACTTTTAATGATACCTAATATTAGCATTTTAACCCTCCTTATATTTTAAAAAGACAAGATTTCTTGTCTATAATTTTTGTTTATTTTCATCACTTGCGATGGCAGATTGTTGGTAATAAAAGCCTTTAGCTTCCATTTCTTGGATAATGGCAGCATATTCTTTTTTATATTCGGCTGTTAAGGCGGCGATGTCGACTCCTAAAGTTTCACTGCTGCGTAATGATTCAATTTTCTTTTGTAAATTTTCTAAGCGAGTACGTAGTTCCCGGTCAATGATAACCCGATCATCAGGTTTAATATTGGTAGTATCTTTGGGAACAGAGCTTAAATAATAATCTAAGATATTTTGATCATCATCAAGAGTTGGAGTTTCTAGGGCACTCATAACTTTTTGATTACTTAAAAACTGCGCTTCTTGGATGGCTTCATTATGTCTAGTTACGGACTCGCTAATATTTAGAAAAGAACTTACAACTCCTATGGTAAAAGCACCAGCGAAAGCAAACTTAGCTAGTAATTCTTGGGTTCGTTTCCGGTCATTAAAGATATAATTCATTTTATTTTTTAACTTATTTAGAAAGTCTAAATCAAAAGTTACAATACCGATAACTTCGCCTTTAGAATTACTAACGCGATTTTTTAATCTATTACTCTCATTTAAAGCTTTAGTAACTTGTTCTTTATATTCTTCGTGGTTTTTATTAACCATATTTATAACATCTTCACCCATTATTATCTATTCCTCTCTTATCTATTATATCAAAGTTTATAAAGGATTGCCAATAATAATATTATTATTTACACTAATTATTTTAACCAAAAGAAGAGGAGTTATTTTAGGACTTTTTTTAACCATAACTTTTAAGTAATTACTAGTATGGCCGATATAATAACCATCTTTTTCTTCTTCTAATAAAACTAAGAGATTTTGACCAATAAATTTTTGCGCATATTGGGTTTCTAAATCTAAAGATAAAGCATTTAATTTTTGACTTCGTTCGTGTTTTAGTTTTTTATCTACTTGATTAGGCATTTTTGCAGCAACAGTGCCATCTCTTTTAGAATATGGGAAAACGTGGATTTTACTAAAAGATATTTCTTGACAAAAGTTATATGTCTTTTGAAAGTCTTTGTCAGTTTCGGAAGGAAAGCCCACAATAACGTCAGTACTAATAGCAATATCGGGACGAACACTACGGATTTTGTTAATAATATTTTTAAATTCTTCTTTCGTATATTTCCGGTTCATTAATTTTAAGATTTTATCACTACCGGCTTGGAGAGGAATATGGAGGTGGTTACATATTTTAGGACTAGTTTTAAGTAATTGTAAAAATTCATCAGTTATTTCAGTAGCTTCAATTGAACTGATACGGATTCTTTCAAGAGAAGGTATGGTAATTAATTCTTGTAATAAACTAGTTAAATCATATCCTAATTCCCGACCATATCTTCCCGTATGAATACCGGTTAAAACAATCTCTTTATGACCATTAGCCACGAGTTTTTGACATTCAGTTAGAACTAAATCTTTTGGTTTACTACGTAGGGGTCCTCTTAAATAGGGAATAATACAATAAGTACAATAATTATTACAACCATCTTGAATTTTTAAAAAAGCTCTAGTATGGGTTGTAAATTTATCAACTTCCATATTTTCAAAATCATTAGTTAAAGGAGCAAAAGAGGTATAGGGTTTAGAGTTTTGTAAATAATTTTTAATTAAAGTAACTATTTGACTTTTATTACGATTACCGATTAAGATATCAATCTTTAAATCTTGTAATTCTTGTTGATGGTTTTGGGCACTACAACCACAGACAACTAAGATAGCATTAGGATGATTTCTTTTTTCACTACGGATTAATTTCCGGGATTTAGCATCGGCCATATTAGTTACAGAACAGGTATTAATTATGATAATATCGGGATTTAGATTATCACAAATAAAACCTTCTTTTAATAAAAGTTCATTTATTACTTCACTTTCATAAATATTTACTTTACATCCTAAAGTTAGAATTTTATACTTCATAAAATCACCACATCTATTTATTTTATCACAAAAAAAGCCTAAAACAAAGGCTTATCTTCCAGGACCTTGAGGTCCTAAAAAATTATCAATTTGATAGCCATCAGGTACTTCTTCATAACCCATAGCGGTCATTTCTTTAGAATTTATAAAAGTAATTTCTTCCGGATAACTACTTTGTTTTTTAAGGCCTAGAGATATCTCAACAAAATCAGCAATTAAATCTTTATGTTTTAAATTACTATGATTACTTTTTTTAGTTAAATATTTTTTATTATCTTTGTATAATTCATACACTGCTTCATCTAAAGCTAATAAATAGAAATAATTTTTATAACTGCTATCAAAAGGATATTCTCTATCATAATAAATATGGCCATTAGCGTCATACTTTTCAATGAAATATTTATTAGTTCGGCAGTAGATATAAGCGTTTATATCATCTCTTATCCCCCTACTCCATTGGGTAGCATAACTATGAACGATGCGCATTTTCGATTGCATAGATTTACTACCAAAATTAGGATTAATAAACCGGTCATCATTAGTCCCATAAGCGGTAAAGGGATTATCATAACCATATTTAGCATAACATTCTTTTAAGACTTTAATATAATAATCAATCATTTTTTCACGTTCTTGATAATAAGCGGCGATGTGTTCTAAAGTTAAAGGGGGTTTATCTTTTAAATATTTTTCCGTACAGGAAGGATTTCTAGAGATAATATAACCTTTTAAAGTAGGCACGCTAATCACATCTTTTCTGTTTAAATTATATCACGTAAATAATTTAGATACAACACTTACAAACTTACCAATACCTTTGGTAATAAAATTTTCAACTCCTAAAGATATTTGTTGACCGGCTTTGGATAAGGGAGAGGAATAATCTTTATAATCATCAATAACATAATCTTTAATATCAAGTTCTTTACCTTCTTTTATATCTTGTTCAAACTCTTCGATTTTTTCTTCAGTTAAAAGAGTTTTTTGTGCAACTTTACTTTGGTAATAACCGCTTTCTAAAGCCATTAAATATCCAATATAGATAATAAATAAAATACCTAGGATCCACCAAAATAAGTTACTATTATTATTTTTCTTCTTCATAAGTCTCCTTTATAAAATCTGCAATAGTTTTACTTACTAATTCAATAGTGTTACATACTTCTTCAATAGTATTATATTGACCACCCACTTCCATTAGAATAGTATGAGGATGAAAATCTTGATTATAAATACCATTAACACCAGGACCACTTTTTTTATATATTCCTCGAGATATTTCCGGATTTAAAGCTATTAAACGATCATTTAGGGCGGTAGTAAAGGTTAAATTTTGGGTAAAGTTTGGATTTTCTTCGCCGATGATAAATAAAATTTTAGCATAACTTTTATCATCAATGGTAAAAGTAGTTTTATCATATACAGAAGAATCCCGATGAAAATCAATAAAAAATTTTAAAGAAGGATTTTGGTCTAGTGCTTGTTCTAAAAGAATTCGACTAGCTTTATAAGAATAAGCATAGTTCCAAGAATTAGTATTTAAGATATCTTTGATAGAAGAAGTTTCTAATAAAGTAGGAAGACCATAATCGTTTAGTTTTTCTTGAAAGTAATAGGAAGCCATTAAAACAGTAGGATTTAGGTTATAATCTTGAAGAGCTTGAGATTTATATTCTTCGGTTTGATGAGTGTTATATATATAGACTAATGGATCGGATTTAGGGATGGGATTTAGTTCTTTGATGACTTCTTCTACGGTATCTTGATGAGGATTAATTGCTTTATTTAGACTTTTACTTAAAAGAGAGGAAGGATTAAAAATGTTAAAAAATTTATATTCTTCTAATTGGTTATTAAAACCAGTTTTGAGTAAGTATTTTAAATACTTAGTACTATCAATAGTAATAGGTGAAAAATTATTAATAAGTTCTTTAAAGGTTATAATAAATACAATCATAATGATACTTATTATTAAAATAAATTTAAAAAAATAATTTTTTTTCTTAGTTTTAAATCTTTTAGACATAAGATCCCCTCTTATTAAAATTATAAAATAAGAGAAGTAAAAATAATGTCAGATTTTAAAATAATAATTTATTTAGAGCAGTAGCAATGATGTTACTAATATTTTCAATAAATTCTTCGGTATTTACACTAGTAAATAACTGATTATTATTTTGATAAACTAAGGGAGAACCAATAGTAATTAAAGGAATATTAAAGGTTTTTTGATTTATTTCTTTATTAATATTTATTAAACTACCGGGTATAATTCCTGCATCATTTATTTCAATTGTATTATTTAGAGAAGTAATATTTTTAGTTTTTAGAGAATCAATTACTAAGATTAGATCGGGTTCTAAATCTTTAACTACCATTTTAATAAGATGTAAAGAACTTATTCCGGTATTAGCTATGACATTGGGGTTGTAGATGGCGACCTTAGGGATAGTTAAAAAATCATATTGATAGGTCGCCATTATTTTATTAGAAGTAATGGGCCCTAAAGCATCGGCTAATACTTGGGGATTGCCTAAACCTACAATTAATATTTTACCATTTTTATGATATTTTCTTAAAAGAAGTTTTAAAACTTTTAAGACTTCATTAGCTAAAATATCTTTTTTAGAGATAAGATATTTATTTTTAAAAGTAATAGTAAAGTAATCGCCTTTTTTATAAAGTTTATTTTCTTCTTTAATTAAATAATGTTTTTTAGTAAAAAAAGAAGTTTTAACTTCCCGATAATCAAGCATATTTTTAAAACTAGGTATAGAAGCATCTAAAATGGTATATGATTTCATATAATCACCATTTTTATTATTTCTTAAAAATATCGTAAATATACTTGCATATTTGCTATTTTTTTGTTAAAATCTTGTATGTATCAAACGAAAGAAAGGAGCATTTTGATGGCTAATATTAAAAGTTCTAAGAAAGCAATTAAAGTTATAGCTAAAAAAACCGATAATAATCATGAATTAAAAGCAAGAGTTAAAAATTCTATTAAGAAATGTGAAAAAGCAATTCTTAATAATGAAATAGAAGAAGCTAAAAAAGCGAGCTTAGAAGTGCAAAAAAATATTGATGCTGCTACATCTAAGGGTTTAATTAAGAAAAATACTGCTAATAGACAAAAAGCAAGATTAAATAAAAAAGTAAAAGATATGAAGTAAACTTGATTACTTCATTTTTTAATGCTAAAATGTCTATAAGGAGAGAACATTTATGTTTAAAAAATATTGGTTTGCAATGGTTTTATTAGTTATTTTATTATTAGAAATAGTTAATATTGATTATATATCGAATAAAGTATCTTCTTTTATTATGAAAAAAAATGATGTAGTTATCTTACCTAGTAATGGTTATAATAGAGATTATAAATTTGAGTTTATTAAATTAAGTGAAGATTATACACCTTATAGTTATCAAGATTTATTAGATATATATTATAGTGTTTTAAATAATGGATGGATTGATTTTACTTTTTATTGTCCAACAGAATATAAAGAATGTATTAATGATATTAAAGTTATTAGTAAAAATGAAGAGTTATTATCCCATATTAATAATTTTGTTCATCCCTATAATAGTTATAATACTATTAAGACTCTTATAGGAGAAGATGGAGAGATAACGATTGTGGTAAATAAATTGTATACTGATGAAGAAATAAATCAAATAGAAGATAAAGTTAATAGTTTATATAAAGATTTAGTTAATCCTAATAAAAAGGTGGAAGATAATTTAAAATATATTCACGATTATATTATAAATAATACAAAATATGATATTGAAAGAAACGAAACGGATAACAGTCCTTATCCAAGTAATAAAGCTACTGGTCCCCTATTTTATAATATGGGTATATGTAGCGGTTATACGGACCTTTATGCTATCTTTTTACATAAAATGGGGATAGAAAATTATAAAATTGCTAGTAAAAACCATGTTTGGAATGCAATATATTTAAATGATAAATGGTACCATATCGATTTAACTTGGGATGATCCAGTTAGTAAAGATGGGAAAGATTATTTGTTACACGAATATTTTATGGTTGATAATAATACTTTAAAAAGTATTAATGCGGGTTATGAAGATCACTTATTTGATAGTACAGTATATTTAGAGTTTAATTAATTACTTATTGAAAATAAAATTAGATTATGATATAATGTATATGTAGAGCATTTTACTTACGCTAAAATGTCTACCAAAAGATTTTGTCTGACATTTAACCTATTTGGTTAAGTGTCTTTTTCATATTAGCTTTAGAATAATAAGTTATTATTTGCAAAAAATATATTGAAAATAAATATAATTTATGGTATGATGTATGTAATGAAGGAAACTTCATATAATAAAAAAGGAGCATTTTAGTTTTGGAACGCTGAAATGTCTACCTTAGTGGGTTGACATTTAACCTAACTGGTTAAGTGTCTTTTTCATATTAATTTTAAAATAATAAGCAAGATTAATATGATTATAATAGATTCCAAAACCCCCATTAAGGAAGATTTTTTCCTCATAATATCACCACCAATCTACTGTCACGAATTAGGGTGGTAGACACTCCAGCAACTATAATACTCCTAAAAAAGATTATACTCTTGTTTGCAGCTAATAACAAGTTATTTTTAGTAAAAATTTAAAATATACTCTTTAACTTGAGAAATAGTTTTATTAAAATCATCATAATTAACATTAAACCAAGTTATAGGGAGTTGATGATGTAAAAAAGTATATTGTCTTTTTGCATAATGACGCGAATTTTTTTTAATTAAATCAATGCATTCTTCTAAAGTTAGGATATTATCTAAATATTTTAAAACTTCTTTATAACCAATACCGGTTTGTAAAGATTTAGCGTCTTTATATTTATATACTTTTTCTACTTCAGATATTAAGCCTTCTTCAAACATTTTATCTACTCGTTGGTTTATTTTAGCATATAAGAGAGTTCTATCCGTTGTAAGTCCAATAAAGAAAACATCATCATATATTAATTTATCATCTTTTTGATTACGATAAGTATTATTTTCTAGTTTTTCCAATAATCGGGTAATGCGACGACGATTTTGGATATCTTTGATTTCGGTAATACCATATTCTTTAATTTTTTGAATTATTCGGGTATTACTTAATGAAGTATAATCTTTTTTTTCTTCTTTCTTAAATTTAAAATCATATAATAAAGCTTTAATATATAAAGCACTTCCCCCTACTATGATGGGAGTTTTACCTTTTTTTAATAATTCATCAATTACTTTTCTACCTAACTTTTGATAATCATAAATACTAAAGTCTTCCCATACCTCTTTAATATCAAATAAATGATGGGGAATATTATTTTTTTCTTCTTCTGTTACTTTAGCGGTTCCAATATTTAAATTTTTATAAAATTGCATACTATCAGCATTAATAATTTCGCCATTAAATATTTTAGCTAGTTCGACACTTAATTTTGTTTTCCCTACGGCGGTAGGGCCACTTATTACTATAATCATAAAATCACCTAAATTAGCTATATTATACCCTATTCTATATTTATTTAAAAGTATTTATGTTATAATTTAAAAGGTTGGTGAAGGATATGGGAAAGAAAAAGATAGATAAGAAAGAAACTTGGCAAAATTTTAAACAAACATTTAAATATGTTAAAAAACATAAAGTTAGATTTATTATTTATGCGATAACCGCAGTTTTAATATCTGTTATTGGAGTAATTGTCCCCTATTTATCTGCTCAAGAATTATTAGCTATTACAGGAGCGGATTTTAATTCTTTAGAGCATTTAGCAATTTTAATTTTTCTTTTAGGAGGATTTAAACAAGGAGTTAATTATCTTAATTTTCGGGTAGCAGATAAAGTTTATATAACGATATCTAAAGATATTCAAATAGATTTAGCAAGAGAGACGCTAAAGATTAAAACACAAGAAATAGAAAAAAATACGACAGGGTTATTTATTGATCGGTTAACAGGAGATGCTAACTCTATAGCTAATATTTATGGTAATTTAGCGGATGCACTAATTAATATTCTTACTAATGGGGGAATTATTATTACTATTTTTATTTTAAATAAGTTTATCTTTGGCTTTTATTTAATTACTTCTTTAATAAAATTATTATTAAATCAATATCGCATTAAAGTTTTTTATCAAAATGATAAAAAAATTCGAGAAGGAAGAGAAAAAAATGTGGGTTTATTTAGTGAGTTAGTTAGAGGGGAAAAAGATATTAAAGTTTTAAATGCGGAAAGTTCTTTTTTAAATAATATTAATAGTTCTTTTGAAAATTTAACTAAACAGATCGAAGAACGTAATAAAACTAATCGTTTCTTACATTCAGCTTTAGGGTTTATAAGTGAAACTGCGAATTTATTACTAATATTATTAGCGATACTTTTAATTAAGAATAATTATTTAACAATAGCAACTTTTATTGTTTTATATAATTATCGGAATGGAGTTAGTAGTTTATTTAATTATTTATCATATTTTGGAGAATTTATTAATGATTTTAGTTTAAGTAGTAAAAGAGTATTTGAAGTTTTAAATAGTAATAAATTTGCTAAAGAAAGTTTTGGTAATAAACATCTTAAACATATAAAGGGAGATTTTGAATTTCAAAATGTAGGTTTTTCATATGATAATAAACGAGAAGTTTTAAAAAATGTTTCTTTTAAAGTACCAGCTAATCATACGGTTAGTTTTGTAGGAAAAAGTGGTGCTGGTAAATCAACGATATTTGCCCTACTTGCAAAGTTATATGATAATTATACGGGAAAAATATTAATAGATGGTAATGATATTAAAGATTTAGATAAAGATTCTTTACGGGGAAATATTTCTATTATTAATCAAAATCCATATATCTTTAATATGTCTATTAAAGATAATTTTCGGGTTATTAAAGAAAATATTACAGATAAAGAGATTATAGAAACTTGTAAAAATGCATCATTACACGATTATATTATGAGTTTACCAGAAAAGTATGATACGGTGGTTGGTGAAGGGGGCGTTAATTTATCAGGAGGTCAAAAACAACGTTTAGCTATTGCGAGAGCTTTTGCACAAAAAACAGAGATTATTTTATTTGATGAAGCAACAAGTGCTTTAGATAATGAAACACAAGGGAAAATAACAGAAGCTATAAATAATTTAAAAAAAGATTATACAATTTTAATTATTGCACATAGGTTATCTACGGTGATTAATAGTGATAAGATAATATTCATTGATGAGGGAAAAATTATAGATGAAGGGACTCATGAAGAATTATTAAAAAATAATAAAGAATATAAAAAATTATATGAATTAGAACTTAAAAAAGCACGTTAATGCTTTTTTCTTATTTTCTATGGAACTAAGATATATGGATGGTCACTACTTCCATCACTTACTTCATCATCTAATATTTTTACTGTAGATTTCAGATATAAGGTCGGGCGCACGGCATACGTATAGTACGTATCGTTGAGGCTGACAGGCCCGGACGCAGCGACATTGATCACATTGCTAGTGTAGGTCGAACTCGGCGTAAGAGTCCATTGTCCCTTACTAGAATTATACAACCAATCTTTTTCGACACAATCTGTTTTATAAGCTCCACTGCTCCAACTAAGTAGGCTATGATCTAAACATTGTTCTCTTGTATATGTCCCATTTCCATTACCTTTCCCGCCGGTGGCATATGCATAATCACTGGGATACATTAAGCCGATCTTTCCTATCCATTCTGTTTTTCTATTGCTGTATACGTCTGTATCTCGTTCATATTTATACCATGTTGTTGCTCTGGCAGTTTGATAATAATTTTCTTTACCTAATGTATCTGATAATCCTCCTATTTTCCATTTTACCGTCTCTATTAAATCCTTGGTTGTACCATTTTTTAATCCAGTGGTGATAAAATCACATGCTGTTGTTGCATTATGTTGTCCTGTTGAACATTGACCACTTTCACTATTCCAATATAAACTATTATTTGCTGTTTTATTATTTAGTGTATGAGTATCATTATTTGGATTTAGTAAATACATTAATTCGGCATCTGTCCAGTCATTTTTACCATACCCATCTTCTGCACCTGTTGTTTTATCTTTATTATCCCATGATAAATACAGCGCTAATGGCTCATCTCTTACGATCTTGACTAAATTTTGGGTACCATTACTTTCAGTTTCTACATTGTTCATTAAACCTATAATCCGCCATTTCTCACATAAATATGGTGCTGTTGTTTGAGTTACATAATTATAATCAGCACAATTAAACCAAATATAATTATTTACAGTTTCATTTGGTCCGATATATCTTATATTTTCGTCTTTAGTGTCATCTTTTACTATATTTTTACCATTTGCTACGATGATATCATTAAATGGTACTGAACCTCCAGTCACTCCTGGTGATGATGGGACCATTCCTTCTTTCCCATCTATGTATATCTTTCCTTCAAATGTTGCTCCTTGATTGTAATCTTGTTCTTTATTTAATTCTTTAAATTCTAT
>CANQHW010000008.1 GCA_947623855.1 uncultured Bacilli bacterium
CTGTTCTACGATATTTTTAAAATCTTTCACTTCAGTTGCTAACATTTTAATTCCTCCTTTTTTAATTTTGCAGACGCGTCTGCAAAATTTATTAAACTCTTTTTATCAAACCTGATATTGGCAAGCCAATATCGTAGTATGTTATCTAAATGGCATTAAAACAACTATGTCATTTTGTACAAAACACTTCAGCTTTCTTTGATGGCACTGATTCAATTAATCTAAATATTCCTTTAGTATCAAGAGTATCAGTTTCTCTTAACTTTCCATCTTGAGCACGCATTTTCAACTGCACGATTTTTTCGTGCAGTTCACTTCCTTCTTGTTTTAACTTTCTTTTTAAATCGCTCCAATAATTTCTAGGTATATTAGCATCAGTTAATGCTCTAATTACATCAATCACACTAAAATAATAATCTTCCTTTTCTTCATCCCAAATACTTCTTATTTCTTTATCTTCGAATAGGTTAGAAACCACCTTTAAACCATTTTGCTTCATATAAACTCTCCTTTAAAATGATTATATATCAAAAACATTTGTTTGACAAGATATTTTTTTAAATTATTAATATAAAAACAAACCTCCATAGGGCTTGTTTATCAATTTTTTTCATTATAAGGTGTATTTAAATCATAGAAGTATTCTAAAAGTTCTGGAGAATAATTCATAATTTTACCATAAGGTAGAATAAGCATTCTATCAATTCCTATTTGTTCTACAAAATTAGGATTATGACTAACTACAATTATGGTACCTTCATAATCTTTAAAATTTTCTCCAATTATCATTTGCGTTTCTGGATCAAGATGGTTAGTAGGTTCGTCTAGTAAAAGTAAATTAGCTTTTTGGAGTAATACCTTACATAATGCCACGCGCGCTTTTTCTCCCGGGGATAAAACTTCTACTTTTTTAAAAACATCATTATCATAAAATAAAAAGTTTCCTAAAATAGTTCGTAATTCCGCAGTAGAGTAGGAGGGCATTGCTACATTTTCCAAAATCGTTTTTTTAAGATCTAGATCTTCTAATTCTTGGGCATAATAAGCTACCTCCGTATTTATTCCATAATGAATATCTCCTTCTAAGGGAGTAAGAATGCCCATTAAAAGTTTTAATAATGTTGATTTACCAATTCCATTTTCCCCTACAATTAAAAATCTTTCATGCTTATTAATCGCAAAAGATAAATTCTGATATAAAAATTCTTTTTTAGGATATCCAAAAGTTAAATTAGTTACTTCTAAAGGTACTTTACTAGCTTCTTTTAAAGGACGCATTTTAATTTTAACTTTTTTATAAATCCTTTCCCGTTTCTTTAACTCATCATGCATTTTAACCATTCTTTTTTCTCGTTCCTGACCCATCTTTTTTAAAGCATGATTTGTCCGTGAAGCTTGTTTTGCTTTTTTAACAAAATCAACTAACTTTTTAAATTCTTTTTCTTGTTTTTGTATTTCTAATTCTCTAATTCTTTTTTCTTCTGCATTTTTCTTTTTATAATCAGTATAATCTCCTTCATATATCAAAATTTTATGCGTTATTTTATTAATATATAAAACTTTATTAATAATTTTATTTAAAAAATCAATATCGTGGCTAATAATTAAAACTGTACCATTATAATTTTTAAGATAATTAGTAACATATTCTTTAGTCGTAACATCTAAATGATTCGTAGGTTCATCTAATAAAAGAATATCGGCTTTCGAAAATAACAATCGTGCAAAAGCAATTTTAGATTTTTGTCCTCCCGATAAATCCTTAAGACGCATCGTAAGTAATTCTTCCGGTATCTGCATATCAATAATTAAATTAAGTAAGATCTCTTCTGCTTTATAACAATCATAATATTCTAATTGTTCTTGAATCTTGGCCATGCGTTTTAAAAGAGTAGAGTAATCTTTTTCTTTCGCTGTTTTTAATTCTTCATAAATCTTTTGTAAATTCTTTTCTAACTTCTTTATTGGACGTCCTTCATACATATAATCCCACACCGTAATATTTTCATCTGCAAATAAAATCTCTTGTGGTAGATAACCTATTTGTAAGTTATTTGTATTTATTTTCCCACTATCAAGTTCTCTTTCTTTAAGAAGTATTTTAAATAAAGTTGTTTTACCCGCCCCATTTACACCGACGACTCCCACTTTATCTTTAACCTTTATTTGAAAACTAGCATTATCAAAAATTACTTGTAATCCCAAGGTTAAATTCATATTACTACCTTTCATCTATTCACCACCTTTATATCGATATATCTCTAAATCTACTTTATAGTTTCTTACCCCAATCCCCTCTCTTTCTAATTTTTCTTTTTGTTTTTCTCTTCCTCCAAAAGCAAAATTCTTCGCTAAACCTCCTTTGCTATTTACCACTTTATAACAAGGATATTCTTCTTCTTTAGGATTATTATGTAAAATATTTCCTACTACTCTTACTAAATTTTTATTCCCTAAATATTCAGCGATATCTTTATAAGTTACAACTTTTCCATAAGGAATAGTTTTTAAAAATTCATATACTTTATCTTTCATTTAATTACTAACCCTAATAAACTAGCTAGAAAAGAAGCTTGATAACTATTTACCACTAAACCTTTTAAATATTCTATAGTAACTATTATCCCCTCTATATTACAAGTCCTAAAATCAATTTTATTTAATTTAGTTTCACTAAAATCGGCTTTTATTAATTCACAATTATTAAATCTAACTTTATTAATTTTATTTAATCTAATAAATATACTTTCTTCCATATTACAATTATCAAAACTTACATTATTTAAAATACTTTCCGCAAAATTACTATATTTAAGATTACAACTATTAAAAGAAACACCATCTAAATGAACCTCAATCATACTTGTCCCTATAAAATTAGAATTATTATATTTATTATTTTTATTTATATATTTAGAAAATATAGCATTAGCAAAATCACAGTTTATAAAAGTACAATTTTCAAAATAAGTATTTGTTAAATCTTGATTACTAAAATAACAATTTTTAAATATACATTGCTTATATTCCGTATCATTTCCTATAATATTCATATTTTCTAAAGTTACACTATCGTATTTCATTTTCTCACCAATAAAATAATACCATAGTAAAATAATTAAGTCTATTTAGTATAGATATCTATTTTAATTTTTATATTATATAATGATATCAACAAAGGAGAAAAATTATGGATGCCGAAAAAATAGGAAAAATTATTGCTCATCAAAGAATGAAAAAACATCTAACACAACAAGAATTAGCGGATAAATTAAAAGTTACCAATAAAGCTGTTAGTAATTGGGAAAGGGGAAGAGCCATCCCTGATGTGGGTTTATTTGATAGTATATGTCACGAATTAGATTTAACCCTTAATGAATTATTAGATGGGAAAAAAGGGAAGAGTACTTCTAAAGGTTTAATAAATTATTTAAAATATTATCAGAAGAAGAATTTTCTTCTATTTATGGTCTTATTTATATTAGTAGTAATATTTTTTATTTTACTTTTATTTTTTATTAATAATTATAATAAAACACTTATTTATACTCTTTATGGCGAAAGTACTAATTTTGATTATAAAGATGGCTTACTAATATATTCTAATCAAAAAAACATCTTATCTTTTGGAAAATTAAACGTTAAAAATAATACTGTAAGTTTAGATATGATAACTGATATTAAATTAGTAGCTAAAGATAAAGTCATAGCAGGAGGAACAGATGTTATAGGATCTTTAAATATTGAAAATACTGGTTATAATGAATTACTATCTCGAGAAAAATTTTCTAATTTAAACGATTGGTATATCCAAATAAGTTATTTAAAAGATCATAAAATAAATAAAGAAACAATTAACCTAAAACATCATAAAATTATGCAAAGTAATAAATTAATTAATTCTAAATCTAAAGATATAAGTGTAGATGGCCAAAATAATGCTATGGAATATTTAAATGAAGAAGATATTAAATTAAAAAATAAACTTTTAGCTAATGGTTTTACTCCCTATGAAGATAATCCCCTAGCTTTAAGAAAAAGTTTAGATAATAATGCATTATTTATAGTAACACTACCTATGAAAGTAGCCCGTTTAGTAAATACTAATTGTATCATTGTCTATGAGTATGATATAAATTCTTTAAGTGTTGATGGAATATATAACCAAAAAAATTATAATTTTTCTTATTTTCCTTCTTCTGATAGTATTAATTGTAATACCAAAGATTCTTGTCCTCCCGATGCTTGGTTTATTGCTAAAAATTTTTTAAATTTATGGAATGATATTATAGAATAATTACTTATCTTTCTTTAATAAAACAAGACCTATTATAGTAGTAATAATCGCTGGTAGTAAAAACTCTAAACATCTTACTAGTATAAATACATAAAATGGAGCAGAGTTTCCCATATTCTTATATTTTAACCAATCTATTTCCCCCATTAAAATAAAGCTTAGAATTAATATTAAAGTAACTAACAATAAAATTAAAGATATAATTTTTTTAATTCCTATTTTTTCTTTATTTCTTCTTTTTTTAATAATATAACATATTGTTAAAAAGATATATTCTAAAATAGCAAATAAAGAGATTAAATGAATACAAGTTAAAGTTGTAGGTTTCGTTCCCAAACTATACAGACTAAATTCTTCTCCTAAAATAAAAGTTAATATTACGGCTAAAATTATTGTTCCTATAACCATTAATCCTTTTTTCATAAAATCCTCATTTCTTAAAATTATTATAGCACTAAATTTATTTTAATGTAAGTATTTTTTAAAATAAAGGAGCAAATAATCTTAAAATAGCTTGCCATAATTCTTTAATAAATCCCGTTTTAATATCTTTATCTTCTAGTTTTTGACAATCCTTAAATGTTTCTTCAAAATCTTTATAAATATCTTTTAAAACCTTAACCTTTTCCATATAAATTCCATTTTCAAAATGGAGATATAAACTTCGATAATCCATATTAATTGTTCCAACTACTGCTCTTATATCATCTGATAAAAATACTTTTGCATGAACAAACCCCTTACTATATTTATAAATCTTAACCCCATTATCGTGTAATACTTTAAAGAAAGATGTCGTTTGTGTATAAACTAACTTTTTATCCGGAATCCCTGGGACTATAATTCTTACATCTACCCCTCTTTTCGCCGCTCTAGTTAATGCATTAACCATCTCCGTATCAATAATTAAATAAGGAGTCATAATATAAACGTAATCTTTCGCACTATTAATTATATTAATATATACATCTTCCCCAATTAAATCTTTATGTAATGGTGCCACCCCATAAGGAATAACATACCCATTATTCTTAGTATCTTTAAATTCATATTTAAACTTTGTAATATCCTTATCTTCCTTAATATTCGCATTCCATAAAGTTAAAAACATAACCGTTAAATTCCATACGGCTTTACCTTCTATTTTAATCCCATTATCTTTCCAAATACCTAACTTACTATTAACATTAATATACTCATCACTTAAATTAACTCCTCCTGAAAAAGCTACTTTTCCATCAATAATGGTCATCTTTCTATGATCTCTATTATTCATAAATATTCCCCTAAAAGGACTTACCTTATTAAAAGGAATACATTTTATTCCATCCTTAGCTAATACTTTCGCATAATTAGTTTTAAGCATGGCAATACTTCCCATATCATCATATAAAATTCTTACTTCTACGCCTTCTTTAGCTTTCTCTTTTAAAATATCTAAAATCCCATTCCACATAAGACCTTCATTAATAATAAAATATTCTAAAAAAATATATTTTTCTGCACATTTAAGTTCTTTTAATAACTCTGGATAAAACTTCTCTCCAAAATTATAATATGTAACATCATTTCCCGTACTAACAAAGTACTTAGTTCTATTAAGTAAATAAGTAATATTATCTAATTTTTCTTTCTTAACCTCTTCTTCTATTATATTATCTTTTTCTAAATATTTACTATATTCTTTTTCATAATTAAAGATATTTTTAAGTAACTTATTCTTCGAATAATTTTTCCCTAACGTAATTAATAAAATGGTCCCAAATATTGGAAATATTAAAATTAAAATCATCCATGGTATATCATTAGAAAGCCGAGTACTATTCTTTAATAAACCCAATACAATCATAATACTTGCTATATTATAAAAAATTGTAATAATCCCTAAATACTTATAAAAAAATAATCTTATTACAATAGCAAACCCAAACTGTAATATAACCCCTAATAAAACTATTAAAATTCTTTTTATAGCATTTACCATAAAACACTTCCTTCTTCTTTATTTTAACTCATTCTATAATGCCCGACAATAAAATCTTTCCCTAAAACATCCTCTTCATAATATAACTGATAAGGATTAGCTAAATGAATCAAAAAAGGTCTTCCTTTATAATTCCTTTTATCCGAAATAATCCCTATATGTTTTTTAAAAACCACAATATCTCCTCCTTGAAATTCCTTTATCTTTTTTAAATCCGTAGTTAAAGATATCGCATGTCTTTTAAAATAAATATTTAAATTATTAACTCTTCTAAAATCAATATTTTTATCAATAACAGAAATATTATATAAATCCCGATTATTTTTAATATCTTCGAAAACTAGTTCCCTTAAATCATAACCAGCACCTTTTAATCCAAAAGCAATTACATCTGTACAAACCCCATATTCATCATCAGGATACCCATTTTCATAATATTTACTTTTATATTTAGGTTTAGTTTTAATATACTCTCTAACATTATTTAAAATATCTGTTTGATCATCAATACCATCATTATCTTTATCTACTTTACTAATATAAGTTGGAATATTAAAATCTGCATTAGTATATTTAGGGTGCGGAATAATATTTAAAACATATAATAAATAAGATGTTGTTAAAATACAAACTAGAGTAATAATAATTATTATAACTTTTTTCATAAGTACTCCTCATATTATTATAACATAAAAAAGGATAGCAGTATTAATAGTGTAAACAAACTTTTAATATGAATAATTTAGAAAAATTAAGGATTATCTATTTTTTGAATGTATCTTATATCACAAGTGAAGTTAATCGTACTAACATCTGGTAAAGCCGTTGCATTTTCATCATAATGAATAGTTAAATAAATAAGCCAAGAGCTATTAGCCGGCAAAACTTCTACCGCAGGTGAAGTAGTTATTTGTAAAACTTGATCTTCTGGGTTTCCTTCAGTTTTTATTTCAATATCATCAAATACAGCATCAATATTTCCTGTATTTTCAATTGTTATTTCATAAGTTACCGAATCTCCTGGTTTTAATAAACTAACATCAAAAGAACTCCGTGTACTAGAAAATTTAGGGTCAGTAGCAGTACAACCATCACATACCCTAGTTAATTTAATATCTGTTATTTTAACATCCCAATTACCCGTAATTTTAGCGGAACCCCCTACAATAATATCCGTTTTTAAAATGGCATAACAAGTTGGTATTAAAAATACACTTAAAATAAGAATTAATAAAATAATTCGTTTATATTTCATATTTTTCCCCCTTTTTAGCTTACACTATTTTTTAGGGAAATGTTTATATCGGATTACTGCTATCCTTATAATATCGTATGAAAAATTCTAAATTTTGTTATAATATTTTGTAACAAAATTAATTTTATTAAGTATAACTAATGAACGAGGTTTAATATGGAACAGTTTACAGAAGTTTATAACAAATATTATCAAAGTATTTATAAATATCTCTTATCTTTAAGTAAGAATCCTAGTATAGCTGAAGAACTAACTCAAGAAACATTTTATAAAGCTCTAAAAAATATTAATAAATATAACCCCGAATATAAAATGTTAACTTGGTTATGCAATATCGCTAAAAATACTTATTATACTACCTATAAAAAAGATAAAAGATATCAAGAACTATTCGAAAATATTCCTGATAATGAAAAAGAAATCATAAATCGTTTAATTACTAATGAAACAAATGAAGAAATATTAAAAGTAGTTCATAACTTAGAAGAACCATATAAAGAAGTCTTTACTTTAAGAGTTTATGGTAATCTATCTTTTAAACAAATTGGTTCCATATTCTCTAAAACCGAGAGTTGGGCGCGCGTAACTTTTTATCGTTCAAAATTAAAAATAAAGGAGAATTTAAATGAAAAAGAATTGTGAAATTATAAAAGACCTATTACCCTTATATCTAGATAAAGTCTGTTCTAAAGAATCTACTACCTTAGTAGAAGAACATCTCTCTACTTGTCATAATTGTCAAAATTATTTAGAAGGTTTAAAGTATAATATTAAAACTAATAATACCAAAGAAAAAAAAGTTTTTAAAAATTTTAATAAAAAAATCTATTTAAAAATATTAAGAAATAGTATAATTATAACTTTAGTTATAATTTTAGTTATAATATCTCTAGGTTTTATCTTCAATAGAAGTAAAGTAATAGAATATAATGATAAAATGAATATAGAAGTATATAGTAATAATAAAAATGGTTGGGAATTTACTTTTGAATCAAATATATCTGGTCTTGTTGAAGGTGTAAGAGTAAATACTACCTATGAAGGCGAAAATACTAATTTAATCTTTATTCATTTAAAAAGTACTTTACAAGATTACTTAGAAAGAAAAGAAAATGCTCGTATTGGAACAAATATTAATAATTTAAATTATAAAATGATTGATCCTAAAGTTAAAGTAAGAGTTTATTATACAACCGAAGATTTAGATAAAGTAAAAAAAGCTTCTTCTAAAGAATTAGAAGCAATAATTAACAATGCTCATTTAATGTTTACCCAAGACTTAAAAACTACCAAAATAACTTGTCATTTAGATGCCAAAGAATATGAGTATTCCCTAACTTACTATCAAGTAAGTGATCAAATAGTAGATAGTGTTGAAGATACTTCTTTACCTGCCGATTTAATAAATCATATTATTTCTATCTATGGTGATTATGATAGCATCTGGTTTGTCGGTGATACCGCTAGTGAAGTATTTACTAATACCGAAAATTATATGACTAGTAATGGTGGAAGTTGTACTAGAACTGATTTAGATTAATCAAAAAAATCTTTCTTTTTAAGGAAAGATTTTAATTTTGATATAAAATATCTTGACCACTAGTTAGTTCATAATTAATTAGATTAGAACTATCTAAATCTTCTTTATACATATCCACTGCGGTAATTCGTCCATTTTCATAAGTAGTATAGTAATAAATTCCTTTATCTAAATTACAACAAGAACTATAAATCGTTATTTCGTATTTATCTTCCCCCATATATACACAACCTCTTTGTTGATAAACAGAACCTAATATATGGAAAAATTGACTAATACTTGCACTTTCATCATCCCCTGATAAAGAATTTAATTTTGTAAAAGCACACTTAACAAAACGTGATGCGGAAGATAAATCCCCTGGAAGACCTAAAGCTCCCATCCCTCTACTATAAGTATCAAAATTTATCTTAGAAGAAAAATTATTTACCGGCGCATTAGGTGATAAACTCATATAATTGTTTAAATTCCATAACTGCATATCAAAAGTTGGATTATTAGTTAAAACTCCCACCGGATTATCATAAACTTTTAAACCCTCTTTAACACTTTCAATAACGATTGCTTCCTTCTTATCAGCAATAATCCAATGAAGTGGGGAAGCCGGTAAATGCTCATTAAAATCTATTTGCACAATATTTGCATTTTTAAGTAAATCTTTTGCTTCCCCAACCGTAGCACAATTCGTTAAAATATACGGAATAAATTCATAAGGAGCTATATTTGTTTTATCTTTCTTCGGTTCATGATAATAAGCATTACCAGGAAAGTTTAAACCCGCCATCCCCAATCCTTTTTCATTTATCGCATCATAATATAGTGGATAATCTTCATAAACATAAGCCATCCCAATTAAAGCATAATGATTATCCTTTCTTTCTTTATTCGAAAAAGTAAAATTATAATTACGTGGTGTAATCGTTACTGTTTCTTGATAAGAATATTCTAAATCTAAATTCCTTCCAAAATAATGATCTTTAGTTACATAAGTAATTGCTGTACACATTTAAATACCTTCTTTCTAATAAATAGTATAACATAACTAGAAATGATTTAAACATTTTATAATGGTATTAATGACAAATAATAAGGGAATTAGAGAGAAAAAAGTGTAAATAGAATATTTAATAAATTTAGGTATTTTTAAATCACTATAAAATATTTTTTTAATATAATTAATAAGTTTAGTTTTAGCAAGAATTATAGCAAATATTATCGCCCCACTAAAATTTAAGATTATATCATCAAAATCAAAAGAACCATTCCCTGATATTTCTTCTACAATTTCTATTAATAAAATAGGCGGTAAAATAATAAGAATTTGTTTAGATATTTTTTCGTACTTTTGATTCTTTAACATTAGGAGTAAAGATAAGGGCATTAGCATTACTAAATTACTTATAAACAAATATGGTGTAGTATGTGCAAAAGGACGATAATTTTCTAAATAAAATAAAATATTTTCTAAATTTTTTAAGTTAAAAGAAAAGTTGGTACGATAGATAAAAAAAGTAATACTTATTAATAGAAGAATAAATAAAATTAAATATAAGTTAATATTATGTTTATAAGTTTTTTCTTTATTAATAATTAAACCATAGCTATAAATAATTAAAGTTAAAGATATAAAAATAACAATAATATTTTCCCGATTTAAATTAAAATATAACCAACCATAATGATTAAGTAAGATATATATTATGGATAGAAGTGAAGTAATAACAATAATATTTTTAATAATAGTTACTATATCTTTTTTTAAAGTCTTATGATGAATATGATATAGTAAATAAAAAATAATAAACCCAATTAAAAATACTATATACAAAATATGAAGCATAATATCACCATATTTATTATATAGTAAAGGTTAAATAATTGTAAATGATAATGATTATAATATTAAAGATATATAACAATGTAATAGTTTCTTTTCTTAAATTAAAATTAGTATTAAAAAACTTTCTCATTTTAGGAAATAACTTATATTTTAAAATAAGAAATAAAGTAAGCATCCCTCCTAAAACATTTAAAATAATATCATCAATATCAAACTCTCCTAAACCAGTAATACCTTGAATTATTTCAATCCCTAAAGTAATACTTAATATTATAATAAACATTCTTTTATAATCTAAATACTTTTTATCTTTTAAAATAAGTAAAATAGTAAAAGGTATAAATAACCCTAAATTCCCTAAATAATTATAAATTAAAGTAAATATTGTAACTGTAAAGTCACCCCTTAAAAACTTTCTTATTAAATGTCCTGGTATTATATGTATAATAAATCTATTATCTATATTTCTTTGATAAATTAAAGTCATAAAAATAATCATAATAAAATAAATAATTAAATACTTATTAATATTATTTTGATATATTTCTTTCTTATTAAAAAATATCCCTTTAATAAATATTAAAATATCTATAAGTAATATAAACCCTAAAAATACCCCCATAGATAGAGTAGGTTTAATAAAATATAATATAAATAAATTTATTATAATTAAGATACTTGTTATTGGAGTTAAATACTTTATAATTCTCATATCTAAACCTTTCTAAATATTAAAATACTTAATCATAAAAGTTGTTCCCTTTTTATTAGAACTAACCGAAATATTTCCCTTATCTTTTAAAATAATCGTTTTAGCTAAAGCTAAACCAATCCCAATACTATCATTACTTGAATTTTTTCCTTTATAAAATCTTTCAAAAATATGCGGTAAATCTTCTTTGGCAATTCCCTTTCCCATATCCTTAATAGTAATTAAAGTATAAACATTATTTTGTAAAACATCAATAGTAATTTTACTATTATTATCCGAATGTTCTAAAGAATTTTTAATAATATTAGTTAAAGCTTCTACCTCCCAATGTAAATCTCCCGTTATATAAATATCTTCTTCTCCCTTAACTTCTATCTTAATATTTTTAAGTTCACTTAAAACTACAATCTTTTGTAAAGCTTCTTTAATTAAACTAGCTACTAAAATTTTCTCCTTTTGTAAAACAATCGTATTAGCATCAAACTTGGATAATTTAAGTAAAGTATTAACTAAATAACTAATATTATTAATCTCTTTTTTAATATTATGTAAAAATTCATTCTTAGTCTCTTTATCCATATCTTCATTATCAATTAAATTATCTAACATAACTAAAATAGAAGTAAGTGGAGTTTTTAATTGATGAGAAATATCTTCTAAAGAATTTTTTAAATTCTCTTTATCTTTAATATTATTACTTGCTATTTCTTTTAACATAACTGTTGTTTTGTATAATTCATTCTTTAAAATAGATAACTCATCTTCACTTAAAGTCTTAATAGAAAGTTTATAATTATGTCGATTTATTTCTCTTAAATAATTCGTTATCTCTAAAATATTTAAATCTTTCTTATGATTATATCGATAAAATAAAATGTAAATAGTACTTGTAAATAATATAAATAAGAAAATATTTATAATAATTAAATAACTATAAAAATCTTTATTTTTTAAAAAATAACTACTATTTAAATTTAAATTATAATCTTTTAATAAAGTTTCATTATAATCCTTACTATTTAAAATCTCCATTATCTCAATATCTGTTATTATCGGATACTTTTCTTTAACTTTATTAATAATAGCATTTAAAGCTAAATTATTATTTTTAGTATAAACTTGGTAAGCCATAGTATTAACTATTATAAATAATATAAGAAACAATATCATAATAATCAAAGTTTTTATTAAATATGCTTTATATACTACTTTATTTTTCATAATCAATCCGATAACCTATACCTTTAATAGTAGTAATAATATCTGTTCCTAATTTTTCTCTAATTCTTTTAAAATAAACCGTTATAGTATGATCATCTACATAATTACCCGTTATTTCCCAGACCTTATCTAATATCGTATTTCGTGTTACTACTTTATTTAAATTAGTAAATAAAAGATATAGTAATTGTAACTCTAAAGGACTTAGTTCAATAATTCTTTCATCTCTTTTAACAACCATTTTATCTGTATCAAAATAAATATCTTGTATTTTAATAAGACTTTGTTTAGTATTTCGTAATAATATTTTATTAATTCTGGCAAGTAATTCTTTAGTACTAAAAGGTTTAGTTAAATAATCTTCGGCTCCTAAGTTTAGGGATTTTACAATAATATCTTCATTATCATTAGCAGTTAAAAAGATAGTAGGAATAGCTAATAGTTTTATTGTATTTTCAAAAAAGGTAAGTCCATTACCATCTGGTAAACTAATATCTAAAATAATTAAATCAGGAGTAGTAGTACTTAAAACATTTTTCGTTTCTTGAATAGATTTTGCTCCTAATACTTGATAATTATTCTTTTCTAAAGAATAAGTTAACCCTTTAATAATTAAAGAATTATCTTCTATTAAAAGTATAGACATAAAGTTACTCCTTTCTATTAGGTATTATAACACAAAAGAATATTTGTTATATAAATGTTTGACTTTTTAAAATATCTAAATTATAATACATTGCAAGAGGAAAATATATGAGTAAAAAGGAAAGTTTTAAAAATAATTTAAATTACGTATTAGATAATTTAGAGAGAAGCATAATTAATGCTGAATTTTTGGAAGATAAAATATATTTAGAACTGACGAAGAAGGAAATTATTGATTATTTAGATTATGTTAATAAAATTATAAAAAATTGGGAAGAATTTTATAAATCTGGTAATTATGATGATATAAGAGAAAAGTATAAAGAAGTAGAATCAATTATTTCTGAGTTGGAATTATGTTTAGCAGATTATAAGGTTAAATTTAATATGGATGGTATATCTTATGCGATATTTCAAATAGGAAATATATTATCAAACAATTAAAAGGAAGGAGGGATATAAAATGGCGAATGAAAAACCAATTATTAAAGTGTCAACTCCAAACAGTGATAAATATGATACGAAAATTGATATTTATACTGATGACCCAAGAGGAGAGCATGAATCAATTCATATTGTAACTGATAGTGATTCAAAAGAAGCGCATATCATTGATACGACTAATGGTGAAACTGAACATACTGATATTAAATGTTATTTAACAACAGCTTGTATGAGACATTTTCAAGCAGATTTTGATGATAATTGCTATGAATTAAGAGTTTTAAGATGGTTTAGGGATAATTATGTATTACAAGAAGATATTGACCATTATTATGAAGTTGCTCCGATAATCGTATCAGCTATAAATAATGATGAACAAAGTAACCTTGTTTATGATTATATTTATGATAATGTTGTCGATTATTGTGTAAAAGAAATAGAAAAAGGTAACTACAATGAAGCATATTCTAGATATAAAAGTACTATTTTATGTTTCGAAAAACAATTTGCTAGACCATATTTAACACAAAGTCTTGCTAGAACGCTTCAAAAAATATAGTAGTGTTAAAAGAGGATTTAGATATCCTCTTTTATAATGCTTAAATATTTTCATTTCTGATAGTTTCAATAGTATTTTGTTTATTAATCTTATTTAAAGAATATTTCATTATCATAATGATTAGTAAGAATACTGCTATAATTGATATAACTATTGGAAGAAGTGGTAGGTTATAATATAAACCATTCTCTTTTCCTAAAGCAAGATAGATTAAGTAGGATAGGATGGTTCCGATAATGATACCAAAGGTTAAAGATTTAGTACCCATAAATACTGTTTCTAAACGAATCATTCTATTAAATTCTTTTTTAGTCATACCAATACTTTTTAACATGGCAAACTCCTGACGTCTTAGTTCCATACTCGTTGTAATTGTATTAAAGATATTAGTAACACCAATTAACGTAATAACAATAATAAACCCATATAAGAAAATTGCAATTAAAGTAAATAAGTTACGCATAACCCGAGCATTTTCATCAACATTATTTAAATTATAATATTGAGAACTAATATTTTCTTCTTTAATAATATTTTCTATTTCTTTTTGTAACTTAGTACTATCCTTAGTTTGGTAATAGATAGCAAGTAATTTATCCCCATTAGGGAATAATTGGTCATAGAAACTATCACTGATAATTAAAGAAGCACTAACAGGAGGACTTACCATCGCTAGCGGAGTAGTTTTAGTAATCTTCGCAATAGGGATAGAATACTCAAAGTCATCATAATCTTTAAGATTAATTATATCTTTTTCTTGATAGGTAAATTCTTTAACAAAGTAAGATACCATACGCCCTTTATTACCATCATATTTATCCACTACTATATCATTAATTAAAATACCTTGATTTTTTACTTCTTCATAATTTAAATTTAAAGATTTAACA
>CANQHW010000009.1 GCA_947623855.1 uncultured Bacilli bacterium
ATGCTCTAACCAACTGAGCTAGAGGTCCATGACTTCTTAATATTACCACAAACAAGAGGGCATTTCAAGTAATTATTCGTTATTTTTCAAGAAAATTTTTTCAAAACATAGTTTTAATTTTCCCAATTTAGTTCATACTAAAATTAAGAGTGATGCAAATGAAACATAAACTAAAAAACGAAGTCCATATTATTCTTTGTATATCTTTATTAATTGTTACTATAAGTCTAGCTTTATACATTGATTATTCTAAAAATAATCTTCAAGAAAAAAAGCAAAATTTTAATAATATAATCGATGCTATCATTGCCGAAAATAACTATAATAAAGATAATACTACCTATACCATAATTGGTGATAAATATATAAGTGTTATCGATAAAACTAATACCTATCCCTCTGGAACTATTAGAAATGAAAATAATACCAACGTCTCAATCGAAAGTGTTTTAAAAGAAGATAAAATAACCGACTTTAATGTTTTAGTTACTACTACTGTTACCCAAAAATATCCTGCTTTTATTAGTGAAACTATCTTAAATGAAAATAATAGAAGTTATGAAATAACTGATGATAAAATAACCATCTACTTTTCTAACGAAAATATTAATCCTACTTATGATAAAAGATTAAGTATCGATTTAGGCTGCCAAGATATCTCTAATTTTTTAAATTATGAATGCCATGGCACTAAAGAATATTCCAATAATCCCGATGAATTAGGAAAAGTTGTAGCTCTTACTTTTGATGATGGTCCCACTAAAGATAAAACCGATAGAGTAGTTGAAATATTAAAGAAAAACAAAGCCAATGCAACCTTTTTTATGGTAGGAAATAAAATAACTTATCAAAATAAACCATCTATTTTAAATGTTTTAAATAACAATAATGAAATAGGCAGTCATTCATACTCCCATAAAATGCTTACTAGATTACAAGAAGATGCCATCTTAAATGAGATTAATTCTACTAATGCTAATTTTAAAGAAATAACCGGATTAGATTTATACTTAGTCCGTCCGCCATATGGTTCATCTAATAAAAAAGTAAGAAATACGCTTACTAATCCCTTTATAATGTGGAATCTAGATACTATGGATTGGAAGTCTAAAAACGCAAATAAAGTATATGATAAAGTAATTACCACCATTGAAGATGGTGATATTATCCTAATGCATGATTCTTATGAATCTACCATCGCCGCCTTAGAACAAGTTTTACCTAAACTCTATACTATGGGATATAAAGTCACAACTGTCTCTAATCTTGCCCAATTAAAAAATCAAACTATCTTAGAAGGCAATACTTATCGTTATTTTAAATAACTTCATCCACATCCGTCGTATCTGCTCCCGTATAAGTTAAATATATAACAATTGCTCCTCCTACTAAAAATAAAATATTAGTAATAACACTTAACCGTGTATCTTTAATCTCTTTAATTGTACTCTTACTATTTAAATCTTTTAAATCCTCAATACTTAAACTTAAAAAATAAATATATAATAAAAATAAAACAATAACTAAAGTTTTATTAATCGTCTTATAAATCTTTTTATCTTTAATATTTTTATACATTAAATAATCTCGTTCATATTTATTCGATATAAAATTAAATATAATAACAAAAAGATAAATAATCCAAACAATATTTTCATCTTTAACTCTTGTTAATTGCTTTGCAAAGTTATTCATATTAAATTTTATACTTAGTTTAAGAAATAAAGAACTTTTCTTCCCTAAAAAAAGTCTAGAATCTTCTAGGCTTTTATAAATCTAATTGGTGTCCCCACAGAGACTCGAACTCTGGACCCACTGATTAAGAGTCAGTTGCTCTACCAACTGAGCTATGGAGACATTTATATAAAAACTCACAAGCTGTGAGTGCATAACAATTTGGTGACCAGTACGAGATTTGGACTCGTGAATGCATGCGTGAAAGGCATGTGTGTTAACCACTTCACCAACTGGCCAATGGTGGGACTGGGGGGACTTGAACCTCCGACCTCACGCTTATCAGGCGTGCGCTCTAACCAGCTGAGCTACAATCCCGTCTTTAATCGACTATTTAATTGTACCTTATATTTTCCTTTTTGACAAGTCTTTTTTAATAAAATTATGTAAAAATTCACTTATTTATCCTAATTTTTAAATTTTTTTTAAAATTCTCGTAATATAATTATATAGACAAGGAGGAATACTATGAATTTAATACCCAATATTCCTCCCAAAGTCTTTACTTTAAGCTCCGTAGTAGTGGGTTTTCTTTTAATAGATGATCTAAATGCTAACGAACAAAATGCCCTAGGTAACTGGTTGATGTTAGTAGCCCAACTTTTATGTACCAACGCTGCTTATTTACAACTCCAACAAGAACGTGCAACTGGTAATTCTAATAACGTTACTAATGGCATCCCCGGACATCCCGATAATAACCGTAATAGTACCGAAGATACCATTAATATGTTAGAAAAAATGGTAAAAGCCCTCCAAAAAGAAGTAGGGGATTTAAAAAAGAGCCTTTAAGACTCCTACTCACTAGCTAAATTATCAAAATATCCTTGAATATATACCACTGGTGTCCCTTTATCACCACTTCCACTAGTTAAATCACATAATGACCCAATAAGGTCCGTATATCTTCTTGGAGTAGTACCTTGGGATGTCATAGTACCTTTTAAATTAGCATCTTTATTTCTTATTTCTTCTTTAATCGCTTCTTTAAGCTCTTCACCCCGTAGATTATCATACTTATTATCACTTAAATATTTAAGTTTTAATTCATTAGGAGTTCCTTCTAATCCTTTAGTATAAAATGGTGCCACCACTGGATCTGCTAACTCCCAAATACCTCCAACCGGATCTTTAAAAGCTCCATCTCCATAAACTAAGACCTCCACATTCTTTCCCGTTTTTTCTTTCATTAAACTTTGTACTTTTAAAATAATTTTCTCTCCATCTTTAGGAAATAATTTTAATCTTTCTTCTGTACTTTTATTACTACCTAATAACCCATACATTGGATTAAACCCACTTCCCTCAACACTTTCATTTAGAATATCATCAAGCCCCAGAACAACCTCAGCTCCTTTAGCTTTTAATACTTCTTTAGAATGTGCTCTTGTATGAATATCACAAGTTATAACATTCTTAGTATATTTTAAAATAGTATCTACTTGATTAGAAAAAATAAACTCAACTTCACAACCTTCATTTTCAATTAATTCTTTATAAAATGTTACATAATTAATCCCCGTAAAAGGATGAACTTCATTTCCAAATATCCGATGATACTCCTCTTCATTTAAAACATCAACTCCTGGATTTAAATTAGTTTTATAAATTAAATTCCTAGGAAATAATTCATTTCCCACTTCATCCGTAGGATAACTTAGTTGCATATAAATCTTCTTAACTCCTCGACATATTCCCTTCAAAATAAGTGAAAAACGATTCCTACTTAAAATAGGAAATACTAATCCTACAGAGTCGCTTTTTACTTTCTTCTTAACATCTTTTCCTATCGCATCCACACTTGCATAATTACTTGTAGCAATACCCACTACTGCTTCCGTAATTCCAATAATATCTTTATCTTTAACCGTAAAACCTTCACTTTCTTGGGCTGCCATAAGCGAATCCACAACTACTTCTGCTAAATCCATTCCTTCCTTTATAATTGGTGTTCTAATTCCTCTCACCACTGTTCCAACATTACGCATTATTTATCTACCTTCCTTCTATAATAAGTTTACCATAATATATTATTAAACAAAAGAAACTTACTTAAATTTGACACAATTTATGTTATAATAAACCTAGGAAGTGAAACTTATGGATAAAATATTAAAAAGATTATTAATTGAAGGAGTAGGGTGTCTTTTATTTGGCATTATTTTTCTAGTCAACGCTCTTTTAAATAAAGGTAGTTGGTATGAATACCTTTTAATTGTAGGTTTATTATTATCAGGTAGTGTATTTATATATAAAAGTATTACTATAAAAAAGAAAATCCGCCTTAAAAATAAGAAAAAAACTACAAAATAAAACCATAACCCTAGAGCTATGGTTATTTATTTTTAGGAATTAAAACTAATTTTTCTGGTTCATCTAGTATTTGGTATTCGCCACAATGTTTAATTATTTGGGGATCATTAACTAATATTGGTTTATCTTGATAATTTTCAATTACTTTTTTGTAATATGCATTAAAATTAGAATTATCTACTTTAAGGGTTAGAAGGGTATATATGATATCAGGAGTAACTTCAAATTTATTTTTTAATTTGTATCTTGTTAAATCTAATGTATCATGATCCATACGATATCCAACATCTAATGGATTACAAAAATTGGTCTGGATCCCTCTTTCATCGTTAATCAACCTAGCAAAAGGGGAATTTTGATTCAAAACCTTATGAATATCAGAATTGATATGAATATTTTTTACAAACTCATTTTCTCCTAAAGCTTGACACGCTTTTAATAAACCTTCCTTGTCATTAATTGTTACATAAGGAATATCTTCATAAGGTATAGTATTAGGTTTTGAATCACGATACACCCTATAATAACATGGCATATTGCTAGGATTTGTATAGCTACTTATTATTTTTTGAATAATATTCATTTTTAAATATAAACTTATAACAATCCTATGATCTGGATGACCATAAAATTTATGATTAAGATAGTAAAATTCACTCTGCTTAATTTTGCTATCTATTGTTATATATTTTTTGAGATTCTCCAATTCTTTTCCAACTTTTAAGTATTCTTCTCTTAAGGCAAAGATTATTTGTTTTACAGTATATTCATTTTCCATTTTTCATCACCTAATCTAATTTTAGCATAAGAATTATTTATTGTCATTTAAGGTTTTTAGAAATTCTTCTTTTAATTCAGGATATAATTCATAAAATTTGTCTATATCAAAGCCATTTTTATACCATTTAATAACTTTTTTAATTAAATCACTATTGTCTAGAGGAATATTAGCAGGACGATTAGGGTATAGATAAAGTTTTAATTGCTTTTCTTTAGCAAGTTTTTTTAATTCTTCATAGACGTTTTCTGTGTATTCACTTGCTACAACATTTTCATCTTTATCACTAACTACTTCTGCACTCCATCCCGTTTTACCGCTTTCAAAGTTAGAAGCGTTTAATTTATAGATATAACCCGAACAATTAAAAATTTTTTTAAACATTCCTTTTTTTCTTTCGACTAACTCTATAGGATAGTTTATTCCATCACCTGCTAAATAGTAATATAAATCATTACCAAGGGGAGATAAAAATATTGTAGCAATTGCTTTAGAAGGAGCAGCATATACCCAGTTTTGCATGTGGGTACTTTTATTCCTTTTAATTATCTTTAAATTAGCTCTAGAGCTTCCATGATATACATATTCCATTTTTATACTATCCTTTCTTTATATATTTAAAATAAAACCATAACTTATGAAAGCTATGGTTCTTATATTCTTAAAATGGCGGAGCAGAGAAGATTTGAACTTCCGCGCCAGTTACCCGACCTACACCCTTAGCAGGGGCGCCTCTTCAGCCACTTGAGTACTGCTCCATTACCAAGGTAACAAAGTAATTGTACTATACATTTAGGTACTAAGTCAAGTAAAAACTGCTATTTTAAAACAGCAGTTTTAATGTCCTCAATATAACCATTCATAATATTTAAATAATCTTCCCCATTTGTTCTTTCTTCATCACTCAAAGTATTCATCATATTAACCTTAACTAACGTTGCATGATGATTATCTTCTAAATCCTTAGCTATTACATTATCTTCATCATTTCTTGTAAAAATATAAGTATAAGTCTTACTATTAAAACTATTTTTGATAACATCCGTATAAGTATCCTCATCTAAATAAATTACATTAAATCCATAATCGGTTAAATATCTCAATACCGGACAAGTCGTCACAATTGTATTATTATTTTTACTCCGTGCTGCCGAAGCTACCGTTCGTAGTTCTGCATCCATCTTTGATAAAGTTTCTTCTAACTCTTTAAAATTACTTTCAATCTCTTCTTTAATATACTTATTATCAATAAATTCTTCTAAGTTATTCTTAATTGTTCCCGCTAACATTAAATAATTATTCGGTGCTAACCATAACTCTTCATATGTATCTACTCCATAAGCCGTTTTTAACCCATATGATACATCAATTATTTTCATATTTTTATTTTTATTAATAAAATCTCTAGCTATTTGTTTTTCTTTACTAAGTCCATTATAAACAAATAGGGAAGCCTTACTATAATCTCTTATTTGTTTATCCGTTAAAGTATAAGTAAACGTATCTGCTCCACTAGGATATATAGTATAAACATTAGATGATTCTCCATATAATTCTTTTACTAAATATTCTATCGGATAAACACTAGTATAAACATCAATCCCTTCCATATCATCTCTTTTAAAACACCCTGTAATACTTATCATACTAATTACTAATAATAGTAACTTACCAACTTTTTTCATAAACTCTCCTTCTTATCCTCCTCTGGTAGTGGGTCATACCCAACCTTACCAAAAGGATGACACCTTAATATTCTTTTTATTCCCAAATAACTCCCTTTAATAGATCCATATTTATTTAAAGCTTCTATCATATAAGTAGAACAACTAGGAGTAAAATTACATAGAAAGTGACTACTTAAAGGACTTATTTTATATAAATAAACTAAACCTATGAGAATATATTTCATACATATTCACCAATATAATTTTACTATATATTTTTAAACTTGTAAAATATCTTTAATTATTTTTTAATATTTGATATAATTATTAAGGTGATTAAAATATGGACTTTCTAGAAAAATATGGTATTTATATTAAAAATAAAGATTTACTCTTACAAGCATTAACCCATACTTCTTATGCTAACGAACATAACACAGCTTCTTATGAAAGACTAGAATTTTTAGGAGATGCAGTCTTACAATTTATTATGAGCGAGTATTTCTATTTAAATACTAATTATCCTGAAGGAACAATGAGTAAAAAAAGAGCTAGTTTTGTTTGTGAAAATGCTTTATATGAATATTCCAAAGAAATAGGATATGCTCCCTATATTAGAGTAGGAAATGGTCAAATAAGTGATATTAATGCCACCATTCTTGCCGATATTTTTGAAAGTATCTTAGGAGTTATTTATTTAGATCAAGGTATCGAAGTCGCTAAAAAATATATCTATGATATCATCGTCCCCGATATTAAAAAAAATAAACATTTCTTAAGTGATTATAAAAGCTCTTTACAAGAATTAGTCCAAACTGATCAAAAAACTTTAACCTATACTGTAATCAAAGAAAGTGGACCAGCTCATGATAAAACCTTTACTGTTGAAGTAAAAATTGATGATATGGTTTATGGTATTGGCACCGGTAAAAGTAAAAAAGAAGCCGAACAAAATGCTGCTAAAGACGCTTATCAAAAACAAGCAAAACATTAAGGAAGGTTATATATGTATTTAAAGTGTATTAAAATAAATGGGTTTAAATCTTTTGCCGACAAAATTGATTTAGAATTTAAAAATGATATCACCGCTATCGTTGGACCCAATGGTAGCGGGAAAAGTAATATCGTCGATGCCGTCCGTTGGGTTTTAGGAGAACAATCTGTTAAAGCCTTAAGAGGAAGTACATCTATGAGTGATGTTATCTTCGCTGGTAGTGCCACCCGTCCAGGAGCTACTAGAGCTAGTGTAGCTTTAATATTTGATAATACCGATCACTACCTAAAAAGTGAATTTAACGAAGTAGAAGTAAAAAGAGTAGTCTATAAAACCGGAGAAAATGACTACTTTATCAATAATGAAAAAGTTCGTCTTAAAGATATTATCAATTTATTTATGGATACGGGAGCCGGTAAAGAAGCCTTTAATATCATTTCTCAAGGCGCTGTAACCAATATTATATTATCTAAACCTGAAGATCGAAGAAGCATTATTGAAGAAGCTGCGGGCGTTTTAAAATATAAAACACGCAAAGAAGAAACTTTAAAAAAACTAGCTAAAACTAATGAAAATATTACCCGAATTGATTTACTAACTAAAGAATTAGAAACTACTCTAAATCCTCTAAAAGAACAAAAAGATCTTGCTTTAAAATACGAAGAATACAAAAAAGACCTAGAAAGTATGGAAATATCTTTAATAGCTAATGATATTACTTCTTATTCTTCCGAATATAAAGACTTAGAAACTAAATTAAAAACACTTAATGATAATACTCTAGATTATGATACTACTACTAAAAAAGATCAAGCCCAATTAGAAAAATTAAAATTAGAAAATATTGTCTTAGATGAAAAAATTGAGAAGGAAAATTCCTCTCTTATTGAAATAGAGAAAAAAATAACCGAACTTGCTAAAGAAAGACAAGTTATTATTGAAAGACAAAAATTTAATATTGATAATACCAAACTAGATACTTTAATCTTAGAATTAAAAGAAAAAATTGCTAAACTTACCAAAAGTAAGAACGTCTTAGAAAATGATCTAACTAATTGTAATAACGTTATAAAAGATTATACTACTACTATCGACTCTTTAACTAATAATAGTACTACCATCGAAAATAAATTAACTAAAATAACTACCAAAATAAATGATATTGAAAAAAGAAATATCTATCTTGATAATCAAATAACCATTAAAACAGAACTTTTAGAAAGCAATGCTTTATTACCTAATGCGGTAAAATATATCTTAGAAAATAAACGTTTAAATGGCATTTATACCAATGTTGGTAACGCTATTAAACCTCAAGATAAAATGGATTTAGCTATTGATGTCGCTTTAGGATCTAGTAAAAACATTATTATTACCGAAGATAGCGCATCCGCCAAAGAAGCCATTAATTATTTAAAACAAAATAAATTAGGACGAGTTACTTTCTTTCCTTTAGATGTTATCAAACCGCGTTTCCTTGATAAAGAAATATTAGATATTGCTAGTAGCACTAAAAATTTTTTAGGAGTAGCATCTACTTTAGTAAATTATGACCCCCAATATCAAAATATTGCTTTAAATCTCCTAGGAAATATCTTAGTAGTAAAAGATATTGATACCCTAAATACTTTAGGCAAAAAAATAAAATATCGTGCTAAAATCGTTTCTCTAACCGGTGAAGTCTTAGCAAGTGGCGGTGCTATTACCGGTGGTATAATAAATTCTGGAACCTTTAAAGAAAAATCTTTATTAGATACTCTAAAAGCTGAATTAACCTCAAACCAAGATATCCTAACAACTCAAAATAAAGAAAAAAACTTCCTTACCAAAGAACTAACTAATCTTACCTCTACTATTTTAGAAACTAAAAATAATCTTGGTCTCGAATTAGATAAGCAAACTCGTTATCAAACCGCCTTAAATGAACTCAACCTCGAACTTAAAGAAGCGAGTAGTGAACTTAATCGGGAAGAAAATATGAAAGGTAATACTTTAGATAAAGAACTAGAAAAAATAATTGATGATTACTATAAAGCCCTAGAAACCAAAGAAATAAATCTTAAAGAATTAAATAAATTAAAAGATCATAAATCTGAAATATCTACTACTATTCAAGAAATAGAACAAAATATAAGTAAAATTAAAGAAAATTATAATAAAATGTTAAATGAAAGTAAAGATATTGAAGTAAGATTAGGTAAACTAGATGTCCTACTTGATAATTTAATTTTAACCTTAAATGAAGATTATAGCATCACTTATGAAAAAGCGGCGGCGGATTACCCATTAGTATTAGAGGCAGAAGTTGTAAGAACCAATGTTTCCCATCTTAAAAATAAAATTAAAGATTTAGGAGAAATAAATCTAGGCAGTATTAAAGAATATGATCGTTTAAATGAAAGATATACTTATTTAAATAATCAAAAAGAAGAATTAAATACTAGCGTCAACTCCCTATTAGAAATTATCCAAGAAATGGATGAAATAATGAAAACCCGTTTCAAAGAAACCTTCGATAAAGTAAATCTTGAGTTTGCTACAGTCTTTAAAAAGCTCTTTAAAGGCGGCGATGCCCACCTTGCTCTAACCGAAGATGACCTTTTAACCACTGGTATCGAAATAATGGCCAGTCCTCCTGGTAAAAAAATAAAAAACATTGCTTCCTTATCGGGTGGCGAAATGACCTTAACATCCATTTCCTTATTATTTGCCATCCTCAATGTCAAACCTGTTCCATTCTGTATCTTAGATGAAATTGAAGCTGCTTTAGATGACGTTAATGTTGTAGAGTTTGGTAAATACTTAGTATCCAAAAAAGATAATAGTCAATTTATTGTTATAACTCACAAAAAGAAAACTATGGAATATGCTGATACTTTATATGGTATAACTATGCAAGAGAGTGGAGTAAGTAAACTTGTTAGTGTTAAATTAGAAAGTTAGGAGAATTTAAATGAAAAAGAATAATTTAAAAAGAAAAGTAATCATTGGAGTAGGAATCGTCCTATCCCTAATTATTATCGTGGGGGCCGTATTAATCGTAAGAGAGCTAAATGCCGAAAAAATATTAAAAGAAGAAGTAAATAAAATAACCAACCTCGATTTTACTACTGATGAAATTGATATGCATATTAAAACTACCAAAGATTATGCTGTTGTCGAAAAAACCATTAAAGATTTTTGGAATGAATATCATACCCTAGCTCGTGAAATTATCGAACTAACTAATAATGATAAACTAAAAAATATCTTATCTATTGAAAATTATGAATTAGATGGTAAAGAATTTACTTCTACTAAAGAATATATATCAACTACCCAAAGTAAAATAGGGGAAAATATTCATAAAATAATTACCTTAACTAGTAAAGAAAGTATTGAAAACGCTATTAAAGATAAAAACTTAAGTAGTTATTATGTCGATTTATATAATGAATTAATGGTTGATTATGATATCGAAGATGATATTGCTACTACCGTAAAAGAATTAGAAGATCTTCAAAGCCATATCGATGAAGTATTTACCTACTATAATAAAGTCATTGATTTTCTAATCAAAAATCAAAATAGCTGGACCATTAATAATAAAAAATTAGAATTTACTAATGAATCTTTAGCTAATCAATATAATGCTCTCATCAAAGAAAGATAAATAAAAAAGTGCAAAAATTGCACTTTTTTTATCTAATAAAATAAGCAACTAACGAAGCTACAACTCCTAAACACATTAAGATAAGCATCGTCCATACTACTATTCTTTGCGTCTTCTTCTTCATCCTTAACCTTCTTTCATATAACTACTATTAATTATCTTTCTTTCTAAACTTTCTTCTTCCCTTAAATTCTTATTAATAGTATCATTTATTCTCGCTACTAATTCATTATACTCCATTGTATTAATTTTGGAAAGAGTAATATTCGGTAAAGAAATAAAACCTGCTCCAATAAGTAAAGAAATAATTAAATTAGATTTAATAAAAATACAATAACTTATTACAATCCCTAAACCATTCCATAAATTCATTAACTTACTATTAAAATCCGTTCTTCCACTATATTTAATATAGGCTTCTTTATTCTCTCTTAAAAAGTCTAAAAAATGAAATAAAGTATATGTATCCATATCTTCTACTTTATGATACTTTAAATAAGCAACAATACAATCTATTTCTTTTCCCACATTCTTACTCATATTTTAATCCCCCTTCTTAAGTCTTCTAACTAATTTTTGCGTCTTATTTAAACTATAACTAGGTTCTATAGTTAATACCTCGGAAGATAAGTTTTCTTCTGTTTTAACCTCTTTCCGTGACTTATCAATAATTATCTTTTCTAAATCTTTCATTAAATTATCATAATTTTGATTTTCTTTTACAAACTTTGCATCAACAAATAATCTTAACCCTTCTGCTTCTAAAAGAAATAGTAAAAATATTACCAAATGAAAATTTAATAATAAAATTAAATACGTATCTAATAAAACACAACCTAATTTTAAAATATTTTTAGCTAATTTACTATTATGTTTTACCTCACTATTAATATAATACGTCTTATTATAAATTAAATCATTATATAATAACTTTAACTCATTTATGGATAACTTATCTATATCTTTTAATCTATCATCGATCGTCTTTATCCTTAAAGCAATCTCTTCTTCATTCTTAAGTTTCACATATTTCACCCGTTTCTTAAAAAAATACACCCCATATTCTATCATAAATTATCTTCAAAGTAAATAATATTAACTAGGAGACCTAAAATGAAAAAAACAAAGAAGAGTAAAGTTAAAACAATGATCGTCGTGTTTACTTTTTTATTTGGTATAAGTTTATTAATTGGACTTATATTTTATTTTAAACAAAGTAAAGAAGTAAGATATTCTCTAGTAAGTGGTGTAGGGGATTTAAAAAATTTATTAAATGGAAGCATCAATAACCTCTTTAGCCATATTATTTTAATTATTTTACTATATCTTGCTAGTATTAGTGTAATCTTTTATTTTAGTGGTATAATGTATTTAATGTATGAAGGTTTAGCCATCGGCTTTACCTTTGGTCTTTTAAAAGACCTCTATGGTCTTAAAGGAATAATTTTTAATCTATTATACCAAGTCTTATTTAAAAGCTTATTTATCTTTCTTTTAATAATCTTCTTAATTAAATTATTTAAAATAAGTAAATATGTTTTAGGATTATTTTTATATAAAGATCAGCAAGACTTTAAAACCTTAATTTTAAAAGAAATAAAAAATAGTTTATATGTAGTGTTATTTATAATAATTTATGATATAATAATCTTACTTATTAGCAAGTATGTTCTATATATCTTAGTAAAATTATTATAGTTAGGAAGTGAGTAGTATGGCAAAGGTTATAGTTGGAGTAAGTGGGGGCGTTGATAGTGCCGTTTGCTTATATTTATTACAAAAAGAAGGTTATGATGTTGAAGGTTTATTTATGCGGAATTGGGATGCTTCCCTAAATAATGATACCCTAGGTAATCCCACTTTAAATAATGATATATGTCCCCAAGAACAAGATTATAATGATGCTTTAGCAGTATGTAAAGAATTAGGTATTAAATTACATCGTATTGATTTTATAAAAGAATATTGGGATGATGTTTTCTCTTACTTCCTAGAAGAATTACAAAAGGGGAGAACTCCTAATCCTGATTTAATGTGTAATAAATATATTAAATTCGATTTATTTATAAAAGAAGCTAAAAAATTAGGAGCCGATTATATTGCCACAGGTCATTATGCCAGAATCAAGGACGGTAAACTATTACGAGGAGTAGATAATAATAAAGATCAAAGTTACTTTCTTTCCCAAGTACCAAAAGAAAACTTTAGAAATGTATTATTTCCTATCGGCGATTTAACTAAAGAAGAGGTAAGAAAAATTGCTTCAGATCAAAATCTTATCGTTGCTAAGAAAAAAGATTCTACCGGTATCTGTTTTATCGGAGAAAGAAATTATCAAAAGTTTGTCTCTAATTATTTAAAACCTAATCCTGGTGATATTATTGATGTTGAAACTAAAAAAATTATTGGACGTCATACCGGCCTTGTGAATTACACCATTGGTCAAAGAAGAAATGTTGGTATTTCTGGGAATTTAGATCGTCATTATGTATGTGGTAAAAATGTCAAAGATAATATTTTATATGTCGCTTTTGGAACCGATAATAAATATTTAATGAGTGATGAATGCACAATATCCCATATTAATTTTCTAACTAGTACCCATCCAACATTTTGTACCGCTAAATTTAGATATCGTGGAGAAGACCATCCCGTTTCTTTAGAATATATTAGTGATGAAGAAATCCGCGTAAAATATAGTGGGGGAGCCAAAGCCGTAACTCCGGGACAAGCTTGTGTTTTATACCTCGGTGAAGAATGTATTGGTAGTGGTATCATTGAATCCATCTATAAAGATGGTCAAAAAATATGGTATATTAATTAATACCTAATAGAAAGAAGTAAAAAATTATGAATCAAGAAATTAAAAAAACAAGAACCAAAGAATTTAAAGAAATAAATACTAAATTAAATCATCTAGAAAATCTAAATTATGGAGAACTTAAACATTTATATAATGAATTATATGCTTCGAAAAACGCTTATTTAAATTATTTAACTAAGTTAGAAATTAACCAAAATAAATTAACAAGATTTATTAAACTCATACTCATTGGAATGGGCACTATTGCTATAGCTTGGTTAGTAGTTCATAATACTCCAATATGGATAAATTTAATTGGTTTAGCTTTAATTTTATCAGCAGGATATAATTGTTTATCTAAAGATATAACCCCTGATAAAAATCAAATTTTAAATACCTATCAAAATTCTTTAAATAAAGTAAATAACCTAATATTAGAAAAAGAAAAAGAGTTAACGCAAACTAGGTACGGTTACACCCTAAGTAGTGTTTTTCCCACTCCCGAAATACAAGAAAAAGCTATGCAAACAGTTCGCGACATAAATGCTAAAGATTTACAAGAAAAACAAGACTTAACTTTAAAAAGAACTTTAACTAAAAAATAATTAATATAACCTAAAAAGTTATATTTTTTAATTTTCAAGTTTGACGAATTTTGACAAATATGTTATTATAAAACACACTGAAAATTTATTGGGGGGTTTTTATTATGTTATATAAACAAATTGAAGAACAATTATTAGACGATGATGATAGTAAAAAAAATATCCAAAAGGTAATAACAAAATTAGAAAATAATAGCGTTAATAGTAGGGGAGTTATTATGCATACGGAAACTTTTGGTATTTCTCTTATTTTATTACTTTTGGGTTTAACGGTAATTCTTATATCATTATTATATGCTCTACCTTCTCTACTTAATTTGGGAATATTACCAAAAGATTGTATTCCATTTTTTTGGGGAGGAGGCTTATTGGGAACCCCATTATTCCATTTAAGTTTTATAACTCCTAAATTTTTTAAGGAAAAATGTTTGAAAAGATTAAATAATAAATTAAAAATGATAGATGAGCATGAAAAGGAAATATTAGCTAGTTTAGATAGAGCTTCTTTAAAAATTGAAGATAATAATGTAAAAATGATTTATAACTGTGTTAAAATAATATATGAAGTAAAATATGAGGGATGGAAAGAAGACTTAAAGGAGTTAGAATCTTTATATAAAGAATATATGAATATCCAAGTTAAAAGGAAGTTAGCTACTGAACCGATGTTAAATTCTAGGGAATTAGAAATTGGTGCTAGAATAGG
>CANQHW010000010.1 GCA_947623855.1 uncultured Bacilli bacterium
GGATAATTAGAGAGATCGCATATTTCTTTAATATAACAAACTTTCTTCCCTTTAATATCATTTTCGATATTTTTAACTAAATCGATATTAGAAGAATCCCAAGAGGTCATATCGTTTAAATCTTGTCCCTTCATCGCATTAACGACTACTCCGGCATCAAAAACATTTCTTGTTAAAACACCACAGTGATCTAAACTTGATGCAAAAGGAAATAACCCAAAACGGGAAATCATACCATAAGTTGGTTTATAACCCACAATTCCACAGTACGCTGCGGGTTTTCTTATCGAGTCTCCGGTATCACTTCCTAGTGCATAAGGATAAACTCCCGCCGCCACCGAAGCCGCACTACCACAAGAAGATCCCCCTGGAGTTCTAGTAACATCCCACGGATTTTTCACAATTCCTGTATGAGCAGTGATTCCCGCACCACCCATACCAAATTCGTCCATCGCTGTCTTAGCAACTCCTAAAGCATTATGTTTATTTAAATTAGTAATTGCGGTAGCATTATAAAAAGGAACATAATTATTTAGTGTATTAGAAGAAGCCGTCGTTAAAATATCCTTCGTGGCATAATTATCTTTAATTCCATAAGGAATACCAGATAAAATATCTTCTGTAACTTCTTTTTCTTGAGCGTCATCTAAAATACTTACAAAAGCATTACAATCTTTTTGGACTAAATGCGCTTTTTCTAAGCTTTCTTTAATAAGTTTTTTACATGTTACTTCTTTATTAATTAAGGCTTCATGTATTTCTTTTAAGCTTTTATCCATATAACTCATGATGTTTCACCCCCAACAACCTTTGGTACCTCCACATACCTTCCATAAGTATTTTGACAATTTTTTAAAACATCTTTAATATCGGAAGGCGTTGCTGCTTCATCTTCTCTTAATTTAGTTATTGTATTATCCAAAGGATGTGTTAAAGGCTTAACTTTTTCAATATCTTTTATGGTACTAATTTTGGCGATACTCTCATCAATTACTTCAAACTCAGATAACACGTTATTTAACTCTTCTTCCGTTAACCCAATTAAAAGTTTATCCGCATAATCATTAACCATTTCTTTGGTAAATTTTGCCATTATCTCACTTCCTTTTTAATATTCACAATGTCCTGGTGTTCTAGGGAATGGGATAACATCTCTAATATTATCGACACCAGTTAAATAAATTATTAATCTTTCAAATCCCATACCAAAACCGGAATGATAACAAGTTCCAAATCTTCGTAAGTTGCAATACCAATCAACCGTTTTAACATCAACACCCATAGATTTTGCTCGCGCCAGTAATTTATCATAATCTTCTTCACGTTGGCTGCCCCCCATAAGTTCACCAGCTCCCGGAACTTCTAAATCGACAGCAGCAACCGTTTTACCATCTTTGTTTTCTTTCATATACCAAGCTTTAATATCTTTAGGCCAGTTCGTAATAAACACCGGTCCTTTAAAGACTTCATCCGTTAAATATCTTTCATGTTCTTTCGCAATATCGCTTTCATAAGTAGGGGTAAATTCCCATTTAACATCTGCTTTATTCAAGATATCAATCGCTTCATGATGTGTTACCCGATGGAATTTAGACTTAACTAAAGTATTTAGTTTATCTAATAACCCATTCGCCACAAACTTATCTAAAAATTCTAATTCCGTATGACATTTATCTAAAACATAATTAACGACATATTTTAACATATCCTCTTCAATATCCATTAAACAATCTAAATCACAAAAGGCTATTTCCGGTTCAATCATCCAAAACTCATTCGCATGGGTTTTAGTATTAGAGTTTTCGGTTCTAAAAGTTGGTCCAAAAGTATAAATCTTTTTAAAGGCCATGGCAAAAGCTTCCCCGTGTAATTGACCTGTCCCCGTAATAAAAGCTAATTTATTAAATAAATCTTGTTCATAATCACATTTACCATCCTTTAAAGGAAGATTATCTAAATCTAAAGTAGTTAATTTAAACATTTGGTTTTCCCCTTCACAATCTGCCGTCGTAATTAAAGGAGTATGGACATATAAATATCCCTTACTTTGGAAATATTCGTGGATGGCCATGGCTGCCACACTTCTTATTCTAAAAACCGCTTGAAATAAATTAGTTCTTGGTCTTAAATAAGTTTGTTCTCGTAAAAACTCTCTAGTATGAGCTTTAGGTTGAATGGGATAGTCACTAGGTGAATCCCCGAGTAAAGTAATCTTCTTTGCTTTAAGTTCATAATCTTGTTTACCTTCACTTTTAACTAGGGTACCTTCTACTTCTAATGCACACCCTACTAAATAATGACTTACTTTATTAAAATCATCTAAAGTATTGTCATAAACAATTTGCAAGTGATTAAAAGAAGTTCCATCAGCAAAATCGATAAACCCAAAGTTAGCTTGCGGACGATGGTTTCTAATCCAGCCCGTAACTATTAATCTTTACTTACATCTTTAATATCTAATTTTTGCATTATCTTTATCCTTTCTTTTATGGCGTAATTCTTGATGGTCCTCTAAATAGGAACATCGTTTCTTTAAGACTTGGAATACCTAATAATAACATTGTTAAGCGATCAACCCCAATAGCAAATCCGCCATGAGGAGGGCAACCATATTTAAAGAACTCTAAATAGAACTCGACATCTTTATCTAATCCCTTTTCCTTGCATTGTTTTACTAAAATATCATAACGATGCTCTCTTTGGGCTCCCGTAGTTATTTCACAACCCTTCCAAATTAAGTCATAACCTTGCGGAACATCATCTTCCCGCATATGATAAAATGGTCTTTTCACTTTACTAAAATCCGTTACAAAAATAAATTCATGATTATATACTTCTTTCGCATACCGGGAAGTAAGTTTTTCCATCTCGGCATTCATATCCCCAATTTCTTCTTCCGGTACTTGATAACCATATCTCTTTTCTAATTCTTTACATAAATCCGGTAATTTAATCGTTGGGAATGGCATAGTTGGTACAACCACATCTACTCCCCATAATTCTTTAATTTTATCGCCATGTTTTTCTTTTACTTCTTTTAAAGCATAAACTAACATTTCTTCTTCAACTTTTGCCACATCTTTATAAGAATCAATATAACTCATCTCTAAATCAAAAGAAGTAAATTCCGTAGCATGCCGATAAGAATTCGAATTCTCGGCTCTAAAAGCGGGAGCTACTTCAAATATTCTTTCCATTCCACTAGCCATTGCCATTTGCTTATAAAATTGCGGGCTTTGAGCTAAATAAGCTTTATCTTTAAAGTATTTTACTTCAAAAACAGAAGACCCTGACTCACTCGCCGTTTTAATTAATTTAGGAGTATGAATCTCGATAAATTTACGTTCATATAAATAATCTCTTAAAGCTTTAACTAATGTAGTTTGGACTTCAAAAATTAAAGCATTCTTTTCATTTCTTAAATCAAGAAAACGATTATCTAAACGATTATCTAAAGAAGTACTACTTAAATCATTATAATTTAAAGGTAGTTCTTCACTACTTAGAGAAGTAATAATAATTGATTCGGGGATTATTTCCATTCCTCTTAATTTAACTTTCTCATTAGCATTTAAAGTTCCAATCACTGTAACGGTAGAATTAGGAGTAAGTTTATCTACAATACTCAATAACTCTTTAGAAGCCGTTTCTTTTTCTATTGTAACTTGCACTTTATTAGTTTTATCTTTAATAACTAAAAATGCCACGTATTGGAGATTTCTGTTCTTCTCGACAAAACCATCTATTCTTACTTTTTCGCCAATCTTTTTATCTAATTCTTCTATATATGTTCTTTCCATTAATATCACCTATAAATTCCCATCTAATTCATCAATTAAGTTAATTTCTTTAACTTTTTTCTTTTCTTTTGTTAGATTATCTTTTAACTCTAACATGCCTTCTTTTAAATCTTCACTATTTAAAATAATTAAATATTTTGCATTATATTTATCGGCTTCTTTAAATTGATTCTTTAACGATTTTTCTAAATAATCCATCTCGGCACTAAATCCGTTTAATCTTAGTTCTTGGGTTAGATACATCGCATGGCGTTTTTCTTCATCATTGACATAGAGAATAAAGACATCTAATGATCTTTCATCCGCACATTTAAGTTCTAAAGTATCTATCGTAAATAGTACTCTTTCTAACCCACAAGCAAATCCCATAGCAGGTACTTCTGGTCCATCCAAATTCTTAACTAAAGAATTATATCTTCCCCCACCGGCTAAAACATTACCCGTTCCTAATTCTTTGATATCACAAACAATTTCAAATACTGTATGATCATAATAGTCTAATCCTCTTACTACATTGGCATCAACTTCATAATCAATATCTAATTCATCTAAATAACTTAATACTTTATTAAATCTTTCTTTACTTTCTTCATTTAGATAATCGATAACTTTCGGAGCATTCTTAATTACTTCATTTTCCCCATCAACTTTACAATCTAAAATGCGTAACGGATTTTTCTTAAATCTGGCTTCGCAATCACTACATAAATCTTTTAAATGTGGTTCTAAATAACTAGTTAAAGCTTTACTATAGTTTTCCCTACTTTCTTTATCTCCTAAAGAGTTTATCTTAACTTTTAAATTTTTAATTCCCAAAGCTTCAAATATTCTTACTGGTAAACTAATAATTTCAGCATCAACACTCGGATCATTACTTCCTAATACTTCCATCCCAAATTGGGTAAATTCTCTATTTCTTCCCGCTTGGGGTCTTTCATATCTATACATCGTCCCAAAATAATATAATTTAGTTAAATCATTACTACCATATAACTTATTTTCAATATAACTTCTAACTACACCCGCTGTCCCTTCTGGTCTTAAAGTTAAATCTCTACCTTTTTTATCTTGAAAATCATAAGTTTCTTTTGTAACAATATCCGTAGTTTCTCCTACTCCTCTATGGAATAGTTCTCTACTTTCAAATATCGGTGTTCTAATATAATCATAATTATATAAATTTGCAAAAGTTTTAACCACTTCTTCCACATAATTATAATTTCTTGCATTAGCTCCTAACACATCATAAGTTCCTTTAGGTTTAGTAATCATTTTTCATTCCTTCTTTCTTAAAAAACAAAAACCCAGTATCTGTAAGGGCGAGGACTTCCCCGCGGTGCCACCTTACTTTACTAGGTCTTAACTCTTTATCGCTATATAAGCGTCTTGTAATTATTTAGAGCTGTTCGTTCATATAATAATCTTTCGACTTTCCCACCATTTCGTCTTCTCTTTAAAGCACTTATTATATTACTTTTTCCCCTTACAAGAATTTCTATGCTTATTATACCCGTTTTTATCTTATTTGTAAATAAAATTTAATAATATTTACAAAATATAACTTGTTATTTGTTGTAAACAAGAGTATAATTATTTGTAGAGCATTATAGTTGCTGGAGTGTCTACCACCTAATCGTGACAGTAGATTGGTGGTGAGTTAATGAAGAAAAAATCTTCTTTAATGGGGGTTTTGGAATCAATCATAATCATATTAGTCTTGCTTATTATCTTGAAATTAATATGAAAAAGACACTTAACCAAAATCTTTTAAAAGATTAGGTTAAATGTCACCAACTTTTGGTAGACATTTCAGCATTGCGAAACTAAAATGCTCCTTTTTTATTTTATGAAGTTTCCTTCATTAGATACATAATATCATAAAATAATCATATTTTCAAGCACTAGTTTTACACTTTCTGCATATTATTCATGGAAAAAATATGCAAATTCATTTTTAAAAAACTCCAAAGTCGGAAGTAAATCGGCGCCAAATCAGGAAGTAAAATAGCGCCGAAGTCGGAAGTTAGTACTATATTTTTTTGAAAATTGTGCTATAATTAATAATGAAAGAAGGCAAAAATATGAACAAATATCTTCCAAGAATATATGATGATATTTTAAAAGAAAAACTTAAACTTTATGGTGCTATTTTAATTAGTGGCCCTAAATGGTGTGGTAAATCTACTACTGCTAATCAAATTGCTAAAAGTACCTTAGAATTACAAAATCCACGAACAAAACAAAATAATATAGAAATAGCTAAAAGTCGCCCTGATCTTTTACTTGAAGGAGAAAAACCAAGATTAATAGACGAATGGCAAGATGCCCCAGCAATCTGGGATGCTATAAGATATGATATAGATCATACAGGACTCAAAAATCAATATATTTTAACTGGATCTGTAACTCCAAGGGAAGATAAACCAATGCATACAGGTACAGGACGAATTATAAGAATGTTAATGCGGACAATGAGTTTATACGAGTCGCAAGACTCAACCGGCGATGTATCTTTAAAAGATTTATTTGAAAATATTAAAGATATAAAAGGTATTTCTAATAAAGAATTTGAAGATATTGCATATTTATGTGCAAGAGGTGGATGGCCAGGTTCTTTATCTGTATCAAAATCCAGATCTATAACCATCGCCAGAGATTACTTAGAATCCTTAATTGCTAATGATATAAATACTGTTGATGATATTAATCGAAATCCTAACAGATTACGATCTGTTTTGCGAAGTTTAGCACGAAATATTTGTACTCCTGCTACTCTAACAACCATTAAAGAAGACACCAGCTATAATGATTCTAAAATATCTGAAAAAACTATTGCTGATTATATTAATGCCTTATCCAAACTTTATGTAATTGATGATATTGAAGCTTGGTGTCCAAAATTAAGAAGTAAAACAGATATTAGAACTAGTTCTAAGAGATGTTTTATTGATCCATCAATTGCTGTAGCAGCTTTAAGAGCAACAGATAAAGATTTATTAAAAGATTTTAAAACATTTGGATTAATCTTTGAATCTTTATGTCTAAGAGATTTAAAAATTTATGCTCAAGCTTTGGACGGAGATGTTTTCTATTATCATGATAAGAATGACTTAGAAAGTGATGCTATTATCCATTTAAAAGATGGTAGATGGGGCGCTGTAGAAATTAAATTAGGATCAGAAGAAGCCATAGAAAAAGCCGCAGACAATTTAAAAAAATTAGCAAGTATAGTTGATGCAAAAGAAATGAATGAACCATCATTTTTAATGATTATAACTGCAGGTAAATATGCATATCGTCGTGATGATGGTATCTATGTTGTTCCAATTACTACTTTAAAAAATTAATTTATTAAAAAGGATTGTAATCTATAAATATAGGTTCCAATCCTTTTAATTTTGTTTATCACTTTACAATTTTGTCTTTAGGATTTCACAAAAATACTTGATAATAAATCTAAAGCTTCATTAAAAAAGTTCTCGCCATATTGGTGAAAACTTTTTGTATAATTAACCCTTACCATTCTTTGTAGGTGCTTTTAAAGTGCATTTAAGCACTGGATATGAACCATTTGTAATGCTCCAAACTTCATCTAAATCCCACAACTCAGGGTTATAGATACTTTCCGATTTAAGCATTTCTTCAGAATGACCAATACCATCCTTATTATTCTTCTTTTTCTCATCTACTCCAGTTTTTATAACATTAGAATCATAGAACCCTGTTGCATCATTTGAACCTGCAAGATTAGTTTGAGTTTCAGCTCCTTGTCCCAGATTTTTATGCTGCTCAAGCCTTGATGATATTCCTCCTGGACTAGAACCTGTCAGCCTTCCCAGCAAACCAGAAAATTCTGTTTTTATAGAACCCCCGGCAAAAATGACATTGTTCATATTTAAGGTACCAGATACTTGATCACCTAAAATTCCACCAGTATCTATATATTTATCACTAACACTGGATATATTGGTATTAAGAACTATTAAATTTTTCAAAGTATTAGTTCCTGAAGCAATACCAACGATTCCACCAGTATCACCATTACCATTAGTTGTAGTAGTAATCTTTGAGTTGCTTACTTGAACTTCATTAATCGTTCCAGTATCAATTACTCCAACAGCACCGCCAACTTTCCACTTACCAGTGATAGTACTATTATCAATTGAAATTTCACTAATTTTTGCGCCACTTGATAATTTTCCTGCAACAACGCCAATACCTGTAGCAGTACTATTTGAAATATTAGCCGTAGTAAATTTAAGATTTTCTACGCTTGTATTTGCGCCAGACAGAATCGCAAACATTCCAAGTCTTAATTCACCTTGTTCCTCAAAACCATTAGTAACATTTAAGTTTGAAAGTGTATGATAGTGTCCATTAAAGTGACCTTTAAAGCCATTAACTGCTGTCCATTCAATACCGCTCATATCAATATCACTCACTAAATTAACAGTCTTATTAGCAAAAGTTTTACCCTTATCAATTAAACTTGCAAATCCTCTTAATTCTTGTAAATTAGATATATCAAATGAGTCTTTACTTTCATCATACCATGTTTCATCAACTTTTGGTTCCTCATATTTACCATACACTATTACATCATTTGTTAATATTTCATCAAAATTATAAGGTATCGTCATTTCTTGGTTTTTAAACCAACCAACAAATTCCCTTTGACCATCCGCAACTTTTCCTACATTAGGAGTTTTGCTACCTTTGTAAACCACATTTTTAAACTCTAATACAGCTTCATTCCCATAAGATGCATTTACAAATTTTACATTTACTGTTGGTGTTCCTTCTTTAGCAAAGAACAACCACCAAGATCCATTCTTTTTGACTCTATGTGTAATATAAGAATCTGATGGTTCTCCATCACTTGTTTTAGCAAATCCAGCAGGAATATAAAACTCATAATTCGTCGGCAAAGAAGCTACTTTTCCAAATTGTTCAAACAAAGTATCAGGATTTACATGTTCCAATTGCGCATACTTTAATGTTGCTGAATCATAACCCTTCCAACTTTTATTATCAGAAGTTCTAACATCTATCCCATTGCCTTCCAAACTAATTGTGTCTTTTAATAACCCTTTAGAATAATTTATATCAGCATTATTTTCATTACTAGATTTAATCGTTTGAAGAGTTACATTAGTGTTAAAAGCAAAACTTAAATACGCTGGTTTTATTATAGAATCCAATGGTAATTGTAAATATGATGCATGATCCCCTTTTACCATTAAGTCAATTTTTTCACCATTAACTCCCTTAAGATCATAAGGATTTTCACTCTTATCCTTAAAAATATCAAATCCAAAATCTGTTATATATGGAATAAGATTCCATTTTGCCATCAATGTAATATCTCCTGTAATTGTTACAGTTGAACCTTTACTTATAAAACCAATACTTTCTATATTAGAATTATAACCTTTAAATCTATAATCTGTTACATCATTTAGTATTTGAGGCTCAAATGATGGGTCAACCCAATTAACATATAAATCTATAGTTGTTTCTGGAGCTGTTATATTTGTTATTTTTTCTGAAGTTTTATATGTTTTAGATTTATCGCTATTATACCAACCATCAAAGGTATTATCTATTAATCGAGCGCTTAGATTTTCCTTAATATCATAAGGCATTAAATCACTTGGATAATTAGTATCATAAGTAACTTTATAAGTCTTTTTAAATCCTAGCTCATCAGCAGTCATTAATGTAAATTCTTGGTCATATTTATATGTATATTCTTTATAATTATCAATAGTTCCACCATTATTTTCATGGTACCTTACAAAATATTCTTTTGCATCCCACACAGCGTAAATATCAATATTTACATTATTATCAGTAGTCAAGTTTTCAACTGGACCAGATAATAACGGATCCGGAGTTTGATTATTAGGATCAGGATTACGACTCCATCCTATGTGATTATACCCTGTACGAGTAAAATTATTATGTAAAGTTTGAGAAGAATCATATTCAAAATATTGGATATATTCTTCCCCTTCTCCACCATTTGGATGTAGCGTTACTGTATATCTATTCGGAGTCCAATCAGCAATAAGTGTTACATCTCTATCCAAACTATAATTATAATCTGCATAACCTGCCTCAACACCATCTTCTTTCCAACCAGCTAGTTGATACCCAACTCTTGATGGTCTTTCTAAGACTGTTGATGACGAAATCCATTTTGGATACAATTCAACAATTATATTATTATTGTTTACTAATTTATTATAAAGATTTTCCTCACTAAAACATTCTCCGTCGATTGTCATCCAGCATTCAAAAGTTGCAGGAACATCCTGAGAACTATTATGAGTATCATCATCATTATAATTATAAGTAATACGATAATTCTTACTATATGTATTGCTAGCTTTTAAACTATATTCTTCATAATTTACAGATTCATATTTTAAATTACTTTTTAACCAATTTTCATAATAATTAATCATAATTTCATTAGGTGCCCAGTTTGCAGTTAAAGTAACATCTTCATCCAAACTAAATTTTTGAGAAAAAGGAGTACCATCTTTGTTCCAATTTATAAAATTATATCCAGGTCTTTCTGGTTGCAACAAAGTAGTTTCAGAAGGCCCCCATTGGGCATACAATTTAACAACTTCCCCTTCTCGATCGGGATCACTTGCCAAGTTTTTTAAATTATCATCAGCGACAAGGCAAGTACCATCTTTTTCTTTAGTTGACCAACATATAAAACTTGCTTTAACACTCTCTGTATTTTTTATTTTATCATATCCATAATCATAAGTTATAGTATATTGTTTATTAAATGTATTATCCGAAATTAGTTCAATTATTTCTCCATATTTTACATCTTCTAAAACTGGTTTTTCCTTATCACCATTATTATCATGATATTCAAGCTTGTAAACCACTGGTCTAAAATTAGCTGTTAAGGTGATATTCCCAAATAAACCTTTAGGTATCTTATCAACAACCTTTTGAGTAGTTCCGCTATCATCAAATGTTATAGTCCAATCCTCAAAGATATAACCCGTTTTAGTTGGAGCTTTCAATAGATATTCATTTTCAATATTATATGTACTAGGATTATCATTGGCATATTCTGCAACATCGTATTTTACTTGATAATTTACAGCTTTCCAATTTGCATATAATATTAAAGAATCATCAGGCATTACATCAGTTTCAAAATCCCAAGCTTTATCATCCTTTTCCGCTTTCGCAACCTTATACCAACCAGCGAACTCATATCCATCTCTTGTTGGTGTCTCAGGCGTAATCCTAATTGGAGCACCTTGATCTTGATTAGGTACATCTAATTCGATACTACCACTAGCAAAATGTCCGCCATTGGCTTTAAAAGTTACAGTATTCTTATGAATATTCCATCCCGCATATAAAGTAATGTTTTCAGCAGGCATCTTTTCAGTTTCAAAATTCCACGAATTAGTAGTACTACTTTCTTTATACCATTTATCAAAATTATATCCAGGTCTAGTAGGATCCACAGGTTTTGTTACCAAATTTCCAAATAACACTCTAGCTGATTCAACAGGTGAACCATTTTTGCTATCAAATGTAACAGTATAAGTTGATTTTTGGATTGTAGCAACTAATGATTGATCATCACTAAAAGTCATAACATAGTCAAATTGGTTAGATTTTTCACCATTAGACCATTCAACTAATTCATAACCTTTATCTAATTCAATACTAATATTTACAGTTTCTCCATAGTAATGAGACCCCGAAACAGAGATCTTTTTAACACCATTTCTATCAGTTTCATCTAATTTATTTATATAAGAAATATTTAAGTCATATTGATTTCTTGTATATTCGTATCTAACAACAGTTGAACCATCACCGTTAATATTTACGGTTTGAGTAGCAGGAGATGTAAAACCATCATATGTGTTGGTTTTAGGGGTAACATCAGTATCAGTTGTACCTGTTAATGTTTCGCTTTTCCATAAAGTATAACTACTACCATCTAAATTCATTAGATAATGTTCTACAACATATTTAGTATTATCATTCGCTTTACTATTAACATTAAGAGTAACATTTTCTGCAGGTATTACAAAGTGTCCATCAGTAACTTTTTCACTATAATTATCAAAACTATAACCAGGCATTAATTCATAACCAACTTCAACTTCTGTCCCGTAATAATATGTACCTGTACCAGTTGTATTTTTTATACCTTTATCCCCAACAATATTTAAATCATATTGATTTCTTGTATATTCATATCTAACAACAGTTGAACCATCACCATTAACATTTACGGTTTGAGTAGCAGGAGATGTAAAACCATCATATGTGTTGGTTTTAGGGGTAACATCAGTATCAGTTGTGCCCGCTAATGTTTCACTTTCCCATAAAGTATAACTATTACCATCTAAATTCATTAGATAATGTTCTACAACATATTTAGTATTTGTATTAGGAGTATATGTCGCTTTCGCATGTAATGCACCAAGAGTACCTTTTACAATTGTGCCATCTGATGCTTTATCATTTACTATCCAACCTGTAAAAGTATATCCTACTTTATCAGGAATACCTAAATTAAAGTCTTCGCTTTCAACAGTATAGGAAAGGACTTTATTTGCTAATGACCCACCATCTAAATCATAAGTAATATCATAAGTATTTAATGTTGTAGATGCTGTTAATGTATCATTTTTTGCTCCTACTTTATATGTAAAGCTAATATTATCATTTCCATTAGACCATTTATCAAATGTATAACCATCTTTTACTTTGGCAGATACTTGTACATCTGTTTCATAATAATATTTACCATTTCCTTTAACTTCTTTAATTCCTTTATCAAAATTTAGATTTAAAGTATATTGATTTCTTTCATAATAGTATTTTAATATGGTAGATCCATCAGGTTCAATTACTAAATCGTCTATTTTGACTTTTTGATTATATTTATCTTTTAATACTGGATTAGCAAATCCTAAAATTTTTCCCGGAGTAAATTCTATTTTAGTATCACTAATACCTGTCTTAGTTATAGTTTTATCTAAAATATAATTTTTCCCTTTTCCATCCATAAGATAATATTGAACTTTATATTTAGTATCTTCATTAGGTTTAAATGTTGCTTCAAGATTTAAATCTCCAAAAGTACCTTTTTTTATTATTCCAGCTGATGATTCCCCATTTATCAACCAACCTGTAAAAGTATAACCAGTTTTAATTGGTGTTTCCAGCACTATTTCATCTTCAACAGTATAGTTATTCACTTCATTAACCAAACTAGCACCATTTAACTCATAATTAATATTATAAATATTAACAGTAGTTAATGCTTCAATACTTTCATTAGTGACACCTATGTTATAGATAAATGCTAAATTCTTATTACCATTTGACCATTTAGTAAAAGTATAACCATCTTTAACTATCGCACTAACATTAATATCAGAGCCATAATAATAACTGCCACTACCATTAGCATCTAATATTCCTTTATCTCCATTGATAGATAAATTGTACTTATTTCTTGTATAATAATACTTAACAATAGATTTATCATTGGCTAAAACCTCAATAGTCTCCGGATTCGGACTAGTAAATCCAACATATGATTTAACATTTGGGGTTACATCTTTACCTATTGTGCCCGTAAATATTTCCGTATTATATGGTTTATCTGGGTATTCTCCATTTAATCCCATTAAATAATGTTCTACAGTATAATTGCTAATAATCTTTACCCATTTAGCAACTATTTTTAAATCACTTTTAACTTCATCATCAAAATTATATTCTTCATCACCAACATACCATCCTCTAAATTCATAATCTTTTCTAGTTGGAATATCTGGTTCTTCTATTTTTTCCCCATGCTCAACATCTAAAACAGTATCTTTATTGCTATTATTATAATCTATTGTAACTTTGTAAACATTTTTCGTAAATTTAGCTTCTAGAACAATATCTCCTTCTATAGGAGTATCAAGAGAAAATTCTTCTCCATCTATATACCATCCATCAAAAGTATAACCTTCTTTTTCGGGAGCCTTGACATTACTTAATGTATCACCTTTATGAATACTATTTTGGTAATAAGTACTACCCTCAACTTTAAATTCAACTTTATATCCTTTACTACATGAAGAAAGCAATAATAATATAAAAATTATTAATACAATTGCTCCTCCCATATAGAAATATTTTCTATTATTTTTCACAAAACCATCTCCCAATTACTTACGAATTTATTGTATATGAAAACCACATTTTTGTCAATATAGCGCCTACTTTTTTATACGCTTTCACTACCCAAATTATACTAAAAAAGAAAGTAACCTAAAATTACTTTCTTTGCTTAATCTTGGATATTTTCTGAAAATGAGATATTATAATGTGTTGTTATAGAATCATCAAAGTATCTACCATCCCCAGGATAAACATCTAAAGTTGCAGTTAATACTAATAAATCTTTATTTACCATATCAAATGCGTCTTTCCCTACAGCTTTCTCAAAACTAGTTAATAAACTTAATCCAAAGCCCCAGAAATTACTACCTTTAATATCATCATAAGTTACTTTAACTGGTTTCATACCTTCTAATTCAATAACTACATACCCAATCATAGGATCACCTAAAAATGTTTGCATAGCAGTTTTAAGACCAGCTCCCATCATAGTATCAAAAACATATTGATCTGGTAAAGTATATTTAAATAATAAATCTTCTCCATTTGCTATAACTTCGTAATGTTTGTCTTTATGAGAATTTATATATCCTTCATTTAAAGTTATTAATGGTCTTAATTCTTCCGGCATTATTTTTTCTAGTTCTCTAAATTTAACTTTATAATTTAAAACATTTTTATTATTTGGTGATATTGCTATTTTGCCATTTAAATAAACATTAACATCTAAAGTACTATTTAGTAAATCGCTATAAATAATATTATTTTTTGCATAAATAGTACTCAATACTTCAGTAATATTTTCTGATGTTACTTCCATATTATTAACTTCTAATTTAACAATATGTTCATCATTTAATAAAGTTTTTACGTTATCACCTAAAATATTAATTAATTCATTACTAAATGTGGTATTTTTATCTTTAAATCCAACTACAACATAGTCTTTATTACTTAACAAACTATCATTTTTAATAGCATTTGTAAACTCCGTATTGTTATTTAAAATGGCATCAATATCCGAAACATAAATTATTTTATACCATTTAGCAGTTAAAGTTATGTTTCCTATAGTTCCTTGATTTATTTTAGTTATAATTTCATCATTTTCATCAATCCAACCACCAAATTTATATCCGCTCTTTGTAGGCATTGGTAAACTAAAATCACTTAAAATATTATAATTACTATATTTTACTAACTTACAATTAGTGCATTTTTCCCCACTTTTTAATTTATAATTTATTTTGTAATTAATTGGTTC
>CANQHW010000011.1 GCA_947623855.1 uncultured Bacilli bacterium
AGTCACTATGGGATAGCATTTCACTTAAGTTTTCTCGAGAAGCAAAAAGACGAATTTTTTGTCTAAAAGTTGAAACAATACCTCCTTTGGTATCACTTGGAGCATTAATGGTATTTGAAGCAAAGATATATGCACTTGATGCTTCTCCTTTAGCTTTGAAATACTCTCTTATATAATCAGAAGTTCCAAACCTTTCTTCTCCAACGGTACTCATTACACTAATAGAATTTAAGTTTATTTCTTCAGGTTTGGCATCTTCAAATAATCCTAAAGCTAGTCCAGAAAAATAATCGGCTGCACTCTTTTCCCAGAAAGAACTATCTTTGTTTTTAGGGTCATATAAAATGTTTAAAGCCACGTCATCTAAAAGCTCGGTTGCTTTATCCATATTACCTTGTTTCATATATTGATAAGGTAAAAATAATGGATTCCAAGCATTACCATTTTGTGGTTCCCGGAAGTTTAATAAAATAACATTATAACCTTGTTTTTTTAAGAACTCCGCACTTGAACGATATAGTTCTCCTTTAGGGTCGGTAATAATCATACTTTCATTATTCCGAGCTAATAAATTAACCATTGGTTTAACTAAACATTCGGATTTACCAGAACCAGAAGAACCGATAACTAAACTGTGGTATTCGCCATTATCAACATAAATTTGTTTACCGTTATTGATTAGGGGAATACCAGCAACACCAGCATTTTCTTTAGTTAAATCAACTAATTCAACATCTTTATCTTCCTTGATTTCTTTTTCTTTGGCCCATCTACTATAACCTTTTTCTTTTTTCTCTCCTATTTTAAGTCCAATACCTTTACCTTTTTCTTTATCAAAGATATATGATGAAACAGAGGTAAATATTAAAATTAAAATAGTAAAGAATAAAAGAAAAGTTACCCCAATGTATCTAGATGTAAAAGCTGGAAAAGGATTTAAACCCGCAAATGTGCCATCATTACCAAAGGAAGCAAGATTTAAAACGCCGATACAACATAAATATAAAAGTAATATACAAAATATACAAAATATTACAAAGTCTTTAAAACTAACTCTAAATTTCATATGCACCACCTAACTTGCTATACATAATTATACAATAAAATACTAAACTTTACTACGATTATTTCTAATTTTCACTAATATTATTAAGGTTATAAAGAAGACTCCTAAAATAGAGATAATTATTGGCCAGTTATTAGATTTATCTTTATTTGTTTCGTTATTAGGAATGGAAGGTTGGGGATCTTCGGCATTTTCATTGGGATTAGGAGAATTATTTTCGTTATTATTAGATTTTGCTTTTGATAGAACTAATTTTACATTTTTACTACGATAATTATCTAGATTATATTCCCAAGTATAAGTATTACCAGTTATTTTATCAGCATTATTTTCTAAAACTTCTAAATCAGTAGTAATATTAATATTTAAGTTTGTTAGTGCTGAATTATTAAAAAATTGCATACTTTTACCAGAATTAATACTTATTTTATTATTATCATTAGTAAAGGTATTGTTAAGTAAATATAAACTCCAAATAGTTGTTTTAGGATAATCTTCTAATTTATGATTATAACTAAAATTATAGTTGAAAGTATTAGCATTTTCTATAAGATTACTTTTATTATAATATATAGCACCATCTAATTTAGTAGTATAGTTATCAATAATTCCATCATACAAATAAACAGGATACCAACTATTATAAAATGCTATAATATCTTCTCTTGTTCTATTATCAGTTATATTATCATTAACACTAATATTTTCTTTAATATTATTTTCATCAATGGTAACGTTATAATTTACCGTACAACCGCTTAAGATAAGTATAAAGCTAAAAAGAATTAATATTTTTTTCATCGTGGACACGTCCTTCCTCTACCACAACAAGCTGGTAAACCACTAAGTAATGTAAATGGATCAACTCGTGCGCCGCTAAGTGTTTGAACTTCGAAATGTAAGTGGTACCCAGTAGAATTACCTGTAGTTCCTACGACTCCAATTTGTTGTCCTTGAGCTACTCTTTGGCCCATGGAAACAAAAGGTGGTTGATCAAAGTGCGCATAAATGGTCATATAATTATTATCTGTTTTAATTTTTACACCATTACCATAACTCCAATCTAAGCCATTAGTTCCTACTATTCCGACTCCTACTACTGTTCCAGAAGCAGAAGCATAAACTGGAGTACCTTGAGCTCTTCTGATATCCATACCATAGTGGCCATCTACTCCGATACCTCGTGAACAAGTATTGGGAGCATCCATTCCGGTTACTGGCCATGCGAAGCCAGAATCTCCTGTTGGTAAATCGGCGCTTCCTTCTCCTCCTGGCGGATATAAAGGAGTACCTTTTTTATCCATCTCAATAATATTTACTAGTTTAATTTCAATATTACCATCATAATAATATGCCAAAATATCTTTCCAGCCATAATCTTTAACGGTGTTTAAGTAAAGGGCACCATATTTACTCATACTTATACCATTATTATTTATACATTGATCTTCGGTATTTTTATCATTTACATTATCATCAACCCATTGTTTATCTAAAGCTTGGTTTCTTTCTGTGAGATAATAAAATTCATCATCGGTATGGTCTTCACATAAAGCATTAAAATTAGTATCTATATATTGATTATTAACTACTAAAACATAATTATGAGTATCTTTAACAATTTTTATAATATCTTCATTGTTAGCAGAAGTATAATCAATGGCTTTAGTTATATTTCCATTGATTCCATCAGTTTGAGTTTCATCAATGTAACAAAAATTATCTTCTATACTACTATTATTAAATAAATAGGTTCGAATAGCTATTGCAAAGTCATAATATAAAGCTTCATTTTCAAACTCTCCTACTTCTTTTTCAACAAGCCAGGCAACATAATCATCTAAAGGAAGAGAGGGAATTAAATCATATTTTTCTTCGATTAACGTATTTTGAGTTTCTATATCATTATTTCTAATAGCTTCCTGTATTTTTTGGTTTATCTCTTCTAATTCATCTTTTAAAAGTTCTAAATCTTCATTAAAGATAATTCTACTACATGTATTTAAAGTGGTATATTCATAGGTAATATGTTCTTCGTCGTTTATTTGATTATAAAACATAACTAATAAAAAGATTAAAATAAAAAATATAATACCAACAACAGGTAATAAAACTAATACTTCTGGAGGTAATTTTATTTCTCCTTTAGCAGTATCATTAATATTATTTTTTTTACTATGTTTTTGTCTAAGGCTTTCTAATTCGTCATTAGGTTTATCTTGAGGAGTAACATCTTGGTTAATAGTATCGGGATTTATAGTGATATTGCTTGGTTCATTATGAGAATCAGACATCTGTAAAGAAGGATTATAACCATGATTATCTAAATTGATATTTTCAGGAGTTCCTTTACTAAAATCAGTTGGATTACCACCTATTAAATTATCGGCTAAATTGGTAGCAGTGGCGATTTTTTGATTATTATCAGCTAATTTTTCTTTAAGATTAGGGTCAATGGTACTAGCAGCTTCATTTACCTTTTTTGATATTTCGCGTTCAGCGTGATCGACTTCGGGAATTTTTTCTGCGGCCCCAATAGCGGCCCCTACTTCAGGTCCCCCATATGCTGAGCCCACTCCTTTAGCAACCGTACTTATAATTCTTTTGGTAGAATCAGCTGCTTGTTCATCTTGGACTTTTTGTTGAGTTTCTTTTTCTTCATCACTCATGCTTATCAACTCCTAAATTGGTAACTAAAATCCGCCGCTAGCTCCAAAACTATCTAATTCTTCTTGGGTACAAACGACTTTAATGCGCATTCTTCGATTACCACAAACAAATAAGCCTTCCCCTTGATTATAATACTTAATAGTATCTTTTTCACTTTCATTTAAATCAATTAATAATGCTAAATCATCAACCGCTTGTTTTTTTAGATTCATTATTAAATAGTATGAAGCATTATCAAATATGGCTTTACCATGCATTATTAAATTAGGGGCTGCAAAGTCGGTTGGTTGTTGGGTTATAATTATGGTACCAGAGTTATATTTACGACTTCTTCTTTGAATTTGCGCTAGGAACTCTGCCCCAAGTTCATTTCGACTAGATAATAAAACATGGGCTTCATCGACATATAACACACTAGTGGTCTCCACATCTAAACACATACCCCAAGCATATTTTAAGATATTAAAGAATAGGGCATTACGGACATTTTCATCACTAGTCATTAATTCTCTGATATTAAAGACAATTAAATTACTATTAATATTTAAAGAGGTTTTGCCGGTAAAATAATATCTTAATTCTTTAACTAATGGTCTTATTTTTATTTCTAGTCTTCGTAAAATATCTTTTTCATGAGTTTCTTCCGGAATATTTAAAATTTTTCCATTAATCGTTGCATAAACGTCATCGAATGTTGGATAATCTTCACTAGTAAGTTTTGTAAAATCGGTTTCAAAATCTATTTTAAATCTTTTATAAGTATCTTGCACTACTTCACTAAAAAGGGTTAAGACATCGTCTTCAATAGAGGGAGAATAATATTTCATAAAAGCTTTTAGAGATTGAAGCGTTCTAGTTAATACGGCATAACCTGCCCCATTGGCAGAGGTATCATCATCGGCATCTAAAACAACTTCTAAGGGATTGATAAGACCATATTCCCCACCACGTCCTAAATCTAGGAAGTCTCCTCCAACATTTTTACATAAATCTTCTAGTTCACCTTCAGGGTCGATAGCAATTACTTTGTAATCACTTCTAATGTGCGTTCTTAAAAGAAGTTTGGCAGCAGTAGATTTACCGGAACCAGAAGCACCTAAGATTATCATATTAGCATTAACGCGGTTGCTTTCTTTTTTCTCTTTATATAAGAATTGATTAAATAATACTACTCCACCAGAAAAGTCCACACCAAATAAAGTGGCGTTCCCAGGATCTTTTACACTATCAAAGATAAAAGGATACATCGCCGCTAAAGTAGGAGATGGTATTGGAATACCTATTCTATTTTCAATATCTTGTTTAGGGAAGATTGGTAAAATTGATTTTAAAACTTTTTCTTGTTCAAATAATAATGGAACCCCTTGTAAAGATAAAGCTTCTAAGAATCCTCTTACTTGAACTTTCTTCATATCTAATTCTTCTTTAGAATCAGCCATAATTAGTAAGTGTAATTGAAAGTCAAAGATTCTGGATTGGGTAGATGCTATCATTTTAATGAAACTATCTAATGATTCATAATCTTGTCTTAATCTTTCTTGAATAGTTTTATCATTTTCGGTTTGATAACGCATTTTTAAATCGGCGATTTCTTTATTTAAAGTTTTAGACATCGTCGTATAATCGATAGGAATATGTTTAGCTACTAATTTAACTCCCGCAATATTCGTAAGATTAGCTAAATAACCTGGTCTTATGTATTTGGGGTAACTTACTATGGTAAGGATTGTAGCATATTTATCACTAATGATAAATTCATTACTTTTAAACTCCATTCCTTTTGGAGCTATTTCGCTTTTAAAACTACTCATTATGACATCACCGTCCCAAAATTTGTGGTTGCTCCCCCATTTAGGAAGTTATCTAAAATCATTCGTAAATCCGAGTTGGATACTTGCATAGAATTAATACCAGCATTAGCTAAATTAGCCATTAAATTGTGTAATCTTTTTTGAATTATTTCTAATTTTTTTTCTTTAAATAGAATAAAATATTCCGTATCAACAACGTTATATTCAGCACCCATAAACGCATTAGCTTTATTGATATCTTGCATAATGATTTTGCGGGCGGCGGCGGTTTTAGCTCTGTTGTAGGTCATTTGTAAGTGGGCAAGATAGGCATTAATATCAACAGGGCGATCTGCTACTACTAACCAAAATTCATAATCTATAATATTATAAAAATTTCTTAAGTTAAATAAAACGTTATCTCTTTCTTGAGGATCAAGTATAAAAATATTTTTAGGGATAATTTTAATACCAGTTACATAGTATCCATTTTCTAATTGAATCATTCCATTTAAAATATTTTTAATAGGAAGCCAATCTTCGGAATATTTACCTCCTCTACTGCTCTCTATGAACATCGCGTATACACCAACCTTTCCAATAATACCTCTTTCTATTCGTAAAGAACTTATAAACATTGCCAATTAGTGTCATAACATTATGATAATATGGTACAGGCATTACCAAAAAACCAGTTATTAAGGCCGGTAGTAGCATTACTACCATTTCAGTTATAGTATTGGTTTTAATCAGGAATAACATTACTAAAGTAAAGGTACATCCTATACCAAAGATTAGTAAATCTATGGGAGTGAAAAAACCTAATATTAACATTGATTTTTTGGAGTTTGCTGGTATCAAGTATGTATCATTCATTTATATCACCCTTTCTATTTTTTATTATCACCTTTAGCATCAGCATCAGGTTTAGAACCGCCACCTAGATCTAGTTTGTTATTTTTAATAGCGGCCTTTAAGACATCAGCCATCTTCTTATTTCCTTCTCTTTCATCAGCATCTTTCATATAAGTTTTAGCGGCATTATAATCTTTATGACGTGGGTCATTACGATAAGCATCTACAACTGTACTATAAGCTTTAGCATCTAATTTTTCTTCTTCTGCTATGTCTTTTTCGAATTGTTTTTCTAAATCTTTGAAACGTGAACTACTATCGAATGTAGCTTTCGCAGTTTCTTGGTCAAAAGATGCTGCTAAATTAGTCCGCATAGCTTCAAGCTTTTGTTCATCTAAATTCATCGCTTGTTGTAATTCTTTATATTTAGCCATATCATCACCATTATAGATTTGATTATATTCATCTAAAGCTTTCTTTTGTAAATCTGCATCTGATAGATGAATTCCTTGATGAGCTAGTTCATCGTGAATTCTATTTTTAGTATTGATAAAGTCCATAGAAGAAGTAACTTCGTCTAATACAGCATCTCTTCGAGCTTTAATTTTATCAATTTCGCCATCAACGTATTTCGTTTGTTCCGCATCAACATAACTTTGACGATAAGAATCTATAAATTTATCTTTTCTATCTTTAATGTCTTGTTGATTTAGAAGGGCTTCTAACATTTGTCCTTTGGCATTACCAACCGCACTTATAAAATCTTCAGAGTTTTCAACTTTAGAAATATTAGCACGATGGAAGTTTTTAGCAGCATCATTAGCTTTTTTAGTTTCTCCTTTAGCCCATCTTTCATAGTCGCCCCACATGGTATCTGGTCCATCTTTACCGCTAATTCGATGATAAGCGGCATCTCTTTGAGATCCGAATTGGTTGCCACCTTTAGCAGCACCAGTCACAGCTCCCGTACGCATTGAACTTCCCAGAGGTCCCCCATGTTTTAATGCAGACCATCCTCCTCCTAGAGCTCCAGTTATACCACCTGCAATAAAGCCTTGAGCTTTATCGATAGTACTAGCTAAAGGTTTACCAATTAAAGCAGCTTCTCTTATTTGATCTTTAATTCCCAGTTTTAGAGACCCTGATTTAATACCAACCATATTACTTATAAACTCAGGAGCTTTTTTAGCAAAGATTAGGAAGCCCAAAATTAATAAGACTTTAGCAAGTAGTAAAACAAATATATCAGCATCAGGGCCACCAAAAATAACATCATCTAATTTACCAATACTCATTTGAATCATTAAAATTGCAAAAAATACCACTAATAATCTGATAAATACTTCAGCAAATGTACTTAAGGTTCCTTTTAACCAATTATCAAATATTTTTTGACCTTGAGGTACTATTCTAGCAAGAATAGGTATTGGAGCAACTAATTGATAATAAGCTAGTTTAATGGCTCTTACAGCAAGTCCAATACTGAAAGTTAATAAAAGATAAAAAGTTAAAACACCACAAGCTAAAGATATTCCCATTGAATAATGTACTCTATTTTCCGGACTTGTATCAGAACGGGTATTTTTGACAAACTCATCAAAAATAGTAAAATCACCAGAATCTTTGACATCTTCATATGCTTGGCACAAACTATAATCTTGATCATCTTCGGATTTTATATTTAATCCATAAGGATCTTCAGAATTTCCTGTAAAAAAGCTACTAAAGACTCCGACAGCCATATAATTTCCTACTTTTTTTAGACCATCTTTAGAGTTAAGATTAGCATCTTGGATTTTACTTCCCGTACTACAATCAATTCTAGTTCCTCCTAAAGAGCCACCATTTAAAATAATGTTTTGAATTACTTGACTTCTTAATATTCTATTTTGAGCATCATAAGCAAAATTAAAAACAGTGGGAACTACTCCTAATAAAACAATACTTATCAAAACATTTTGTACGACTTTAATAGGAGAATTTTTCCCTTTAGATATATCATCAGGATTAACTAAAGATTGTAACAAAGAAAAAGCAATAAGAAATAGTGCTACTACTCCGACGATAATATACATTCTATTAGCTATAGTTTGAAAATCTTTGGTAGTAAATATGGTAAAATCAGCAAGATAGACAAAAACTTGATATACATAACTGACAAAGGAATAAACTATCGAATCTAATAGAAGTAAAAGTGAAACAAAGGCATTTCTTATATTAAATGCTTCCATTAGTAACATACTTATCACCTACCCTATTCCGCAGGTATTGTATAACCCAATAGCATCAAAGATGAAGTCGATTAAAATTGGAATAAAGAAAATTATAATACCGATAATAACTCTTTTAATAGTAACATTAATGGCTTTCTTTAATTCATCGCCACCTTTAGCTATCGCTTTAGTGAAGGTTACTATAGTTAATACTACAACTAAAATAACATCAGCAAACTTAATAATATCAAAAATATCTTGTAAAAGATCAACGATATCTTCAGTAAGTAAAGCGCTACAATCCGGATTAGTCGCGGGTTTGCTAGGGGTTGGAGAGGTTGAAGATTTTTTCACACAAGATATCGTACTTTTTTTGTCACTAGAAAAAAGGCCACCATAACAACTTAATGTAACTTTACCTTCACTATTACAAGTGATTTTGGTAGAATAATTTCTAAACATTAAGGCCCCACCACCACTGATTTCTGCAGTAGCTGCTGTTCCTTCTTCGATAAAACATTCTTCACTAACGTTACGGCTTTCTCCTACTTGGATAGTTGCATCTTGCCCAGCTTTTAAAGCTTTACTATTTATATTAAAGGTAAAAACACATAATAAAGTAAAGGTTATTAAGAAAAAATAGTTTAGAATATTTTGTTTTTTCATTTCTCTTCACCTCATACTATAGAGATTATAACATAAAAAAGAAGATAATTAAACAATTATCTTCATTATTTTTTAAAATTTTAACTGTATTAATTATTTGGATTATTAAGATCTAGTTTTAATTTTAAAGTAGTTTCTTTAGTATCTTCTCCAGGTTTATAAATAACTGGTTCTTCTTCGGATTCTAAATCTTCTGCTTCAGATCCTTCTTCCATTGCTTTATCATAATCAAATAATGGTCTTTGACCTTGTTCTGGTAAAGATAATGGTCTAATATAACTAGCTGTTGGTTGAATTGGAGCTTCCCCGTTTAAGATGGCTAATAAATCATTAAAGTAATCAGGGTCTTCATCTTCTTCACTTACTTGGGCTTCAACTGGTTTAACAGGTTCGGCTGCTATTTGAGCATCAAAATCAGCAAATAAATCTTTTACAGCTTCAACTGGTTTAACAGGTTCGGCTGCTATTTGAGCATCAAAATCAGTAAATAAATCTTTTACAGCTTGAACTACTTGTGGATGTTCAGCCATATCTTTTTCTTTTTGTTCTTCATCGATAGTATCAATACCTGTTACTTTAAAGCCAAACATGGTATCACTTGGAGTACTAGGCATATCAGGTACTTCTAGTTCATCACTAACTTCTGGAATTTCTGAAGAAGGAACTTCAATAGTAGGTTCTTCTACAGGTAATACTTCTTCTGGTGTTTCTTCTTTTACTTCTTCTTCTGGTAATTCTCCTAAGATAAATTCATCCATTACTTTGATCTTATCTCTAAATATCGCTTCAAAATCTTCTTCATCAATAGATACTTTAGCTTGACATAAGTCCGTAGCTAATTTTAAGATTGAAGGGTCTGCAATACCATTGATAGCACTACAGTTATTTAAGAATGATATAAAGTTTTTTAAGGCTCCTGGTACTAAAGCACTAGGCTTTTCTAAGCTAATACCATTATCTTGAGCTAATTTATACATATTTTGAGGATTAGATTTAGTTACTTTAGCTAAATCATCTAAAATAATTTTAATACGTTGTTTATAAGCTTCTTCTAATTCAGCAATATTATTTTTATATAGATTTTTTAAGTCTTCAATATTATAAGTTAGAATAAAGTCTAAATCAACATTAATATTCCACATTTGGAATAATCCTAGATAACTATTTAATTGAATATTGAAATAATTTAATAATTCGGCACTATTATTAACTAAATCTACATCATGTTTATTTTTTCTTTCATTAATTAATTTTTCACGACGTAATTCTAGTTCTTGTTTCTTTTGTTCTAAATCTTTAATATCACCACGGTTAGATAAACGAGCAGTAAAGTTAGAGAACCAACCACTATTTTTAGGAATAATGCTTTCAATATTATCAGATAAGTCATCAATTCTTGGAGTTATTTCGTTTTGAAGTTCATTATCTATAGCATTAATACGATCTTCTAATTCTTGACGATTTTTAAGATAAATATTTAGATCAGGATTTTTAAAGTTTTCGAGTAATGAAATAAATTGTTTTTGGAAACTTATATAAGTAGTATAATCAGATATAAAGTCAGCAAAGTCTCCTAAAGCATATTCATATTTATCTTGTGGTAAATGCATAATACCATCAGTACCTAATGATTGTGATAAATTTGAACTTTCAATAATTTTTTCATTCCATTTATCATCTCTTAAGTTTTCAGGTATAATAAATGCTTCTAAATACTCTCTTCTTTCTTCATCAGTATCACTAATTTTAGGTAGATCTTTTCTTCTAGACATTAAGATAGCATCTTTACGAACTTTTTTAGCTTGAATTTTTTGATATTCATCATCTAAATCAACTAAAGTATTAGCTACAGATTTTAACTTTTCATAAGAATTATTTTTAACTAAACGATTATGTGCTAATTCTTGGGATTTAAAAGCATCGATAATTCTATCTTCTAAGCCGGTATCTTTAAGTAAGAATTTAGTTACGATATCTACTTCTACACGAGCATCGGCAAAGAAAGCACCTTTTTCTTCAGCTTCGTTAGTAGCAGTTATACCATAAGCATTATGGTAAGCAGCACGATATAAAGCTGAATCAGCTGTTACTAATGATTTAATTTTATCTCTTAAGTAACCTTGGAAAACACTTAAGGTAAAATCTTTACCTAAATGTTTCATAACAGAACTTTGTTTTTCAATTTTCTTAGTTACAGTTTCTAAACCATTAGCAATAATAGGATAAGAATCACGATATAGCTTGTATTCTGTTTCATCGTTTTTCATTTCTTTTAAGATTTTAATTAAATCTTGAATCATATTATCAGTGGCTAATTCTTTATATGGCTCATATTTAGTATCATCTTGTAAGATGTATAAAACTTCTTCTAATTCTTCAATAGAAGTAAATTTTACGATACCATTTTCGTCACATATTTTATCGATACATTCTTTTAAATCTTTCTTATATTGTTTATCTATTTCCTTTTGGTTTTTTTCAATTTTTTCAGCGATTCGTTTAATATAATCTACTAACTTAGATGAGGTAGTAGTACCTACGGCAGCATATAATGCTCCGGTTTTGAGGTTATTCATAATAGCTAGTAATAAATCGATATCTTTAACTAATTGAGATGAGAATCCTATTTCTCCATTTATAGTTTGATTTTCTTCCCCTTTTAAATCTTCCTCAATTACAGCTTTAGTATCTCTTAAACTATCTTCAATTTCAACGAATTTTGAAAATCTTTTCATAAATACCAACTCCCTTCAAATAAACGTTTCGAGACGTTATATTAGCACTATTAGTTTATTTTGTCAACAAAAAACTTCTAAAAACTTTAGAAGTTCAATATTTTTAGGGATTTTTTACCGATTTTTAATTAATCGCCATGACAGCTAGAGCCATTTGGACTAGTTATACAAGCTGCACAAATATTATAATCGTTTTGAACAGCAGCAAAGTCATCAACAATACTAAAGATAAATCCTACTAAAGTTGGGATAAAGAAGATAACAACAGCTGCAACAGCACGGAAAGCTAAATGAGAAATAGCTTTTTTAACGTCATCATCCTTACTTCCTACAACAGCTTTTCCTAAATCGATCATACCAAAAATAATTAAAAGAATAGGAATTACTATTTTAAATATTAATAATATTTGTCCTACTAATTTCCATATTGAATAAGTTCCCCCACAAAAACTTGCTAATAACATAAAATACATCTCCTTTTTCTACTTCATATTTTACAGAGTATTTGCGCAATTGTCAATATAATTTACATAGGAAAACGTCAATAATCCTCACTTATTAATTTACTTAAGGGGAGGATACTTAGATTTTGACTATGTATTTGTTGGATTAAGATAGCTAGGTCTTCTATGCGAGTATTTACACTTACTTTAATAATATCCCCACTAGTTATTTTATTTTTAATAGTAAGAAGAGTATTTTTACTGAAGTTATGAGTTATTTCGACGAGGTATTTATAATTAGAACAGTAAGATTCTTTTAAACAAATATTGGTATTAAGATTATTTTTATTAAGGAGTTTATCTAAGGTTTTGTAATTACTTGCATTTTCATAGTTAATCATCTCATAATTATTGGTTTCGGCATAGTTATCAAGAGTAGTTAAAACACTAAAGGAGAGATTATTATTTTGTAGATATTTTATTAATTCTTTATTATATTCTAAGACGAGAGAGATAGCTTGTTTATTAGGGTTACCTTTAATAATGGTTTTATCTAAGTTATCTTTTAAACTTATTTTGGGAATGATACTTTTATAGACCAGGAATGATTCACTAAAGGAACCAGCTTTTTTCATATTCATTAAGCTTTTTATTTCGTCAAGTTCGCGACCATTTAGGCCAGGGATAATGGTATCGTCTTTGATAACAGCATTAACGTAGGTAGTGTTTTGGGAATTATAGTTTTTTATTTGGTCTAATAAGGGGTCTTTACTTTGAGCGAGGATAGCGATTTTTTCGGTAAAATAGAAGCTAAATAGCATAAAAGAAAATAAGCCCAGATAAGAAAATAGTTTTTTCATACATTCACCTATATAAAATGTATGAAAAGAGATAAAAAAAGATAAATCATCTTGTCTTTCTTTAATTCTTCTAAGAAAAGCATTTCTTCCTTAGTAATAGGATAATTATCAATATGTTCTTGTTTCATAAAGACTTTGGCTTTAACTTCACTACCGATTAAGTAATCAGCGCTAACGTCAAATATACCTATAAAGTCGAGAATGGTTTCCAAAGAAGGGCTTCTTTGTTCTTTTTCGTATAGACAAATCTCTGACTTTTTTAGTCCAACCATTGCTCCTAATTCTTCTTGAGTTAAATGTTTTTCTCTTCTTAAGTTTCTTAATCTGTCACCTTTTAACATAACTTCCTCCTTAAATATAACATAATTATAAGTAAAAATTTTCTATTTGGGTACTTTATTTGTTATATGTAAATAATAATATTGCATTTTTAGATAATTTATATTAAAATTTAAATGGTGGTACGCTATGAGTAAATTATCCCGAAAATCGTATAATCCTCTTTATGATAACAATGAATTAAGAAAATTGAGGATGAAATACTCTTTAACTTGTGAAGATATGGCTAGTATACTTGGAATGAGTAAAACATATTATTATCAACTTGAGAATAAGAAAAGACGTTTATATTATCATGTCGCAGTGAGAATTGCAAAAGTTTTTAACAAGCGACCCGATGATATATTTTATGATGACTATAAATTTATGAAGTAGCTTTTTCTTCAGTACTAGGACTGTGCGTTAAAAAGGTAACTTTTTCAGCAACGACACTTGTGGCTGTTTTCTTTTCGCCTTTCTGGTTTTCATAAGATTCGACTTGCAAGCGTCCTTTTACTCCTACGACATCGCCTTTTTTACAGTATTCGCTTGTATTGTGGGCAATTCCTTCCCATAAGATACACTTTATAAAATCGGTATCATATAGACCATCAGAATTTTTGAAGGAACGTCCAACTGCTAAGGTTATGGTCGAGACTTTTTTCCCATTTGTTACAATATTAACTTTGGGGTCATCGGTTAACCTGCCAACAAGAATTACTTGATTTAACATTTTTCCCTCCTTTCAGTTAAGAGCATATACTTTTCTTGCAAAATAAGCAAACTGCAGATTTAGGCCGTTTTTCGACCAATTTAGAAAATTGGTATTTCCCATACTTCTGGGAAAAAATGCGGGTTTTAAAATTTTTAAAAAAGGCATTTTTCTTAGGTTAGACCTAGGTTGGGGAGCGATTTAAAATTTTAAGAAAAAAAACTTACAGATTTCGCTACTTTTTGGGGGTAAAATCGACCAATTTTAAAAATTGGTAAAATTTAATTTTTTTTTAAATATTTTATGATATAATATTTATAATAGGAGGAATAAGTTATGCCTTTTAATGATATTTACTTTAAAAATTTAGTAAAAGATTACCCTAATATACAAGATTTAAAAGTAGAAAATAATGTTTTAATTAAAGGGAATAATAGTATTCCACTGGGGAATTTTAGGATAGATTCGTTATTTTATGAATATGGAGATATTAAGGATGATTTAGCTTTATTAGATAGTAAAGATCTTTTTATAATTATTTATATCCATGTAATGTATTATAAAGATGCCGAAAAGTTACTTCATAATTTTAAAATAGTATCTGATAAAAAAGAAGAAGAAAAATTAACTAAATATTATCAAGATTATTTATATTATTTATTAAGATATCAAGATTATTTAACTAAGGGATTAAGAGATGTATTAAATATAATAGAACATAAAGTAATTAATAGTGAATATAAGGATTATCATACAAGTGAAGAATTAGATTTTAATAGTAAGTTTTATGAAATACAAAATATTGCTTTGGAAGATATAAGAGTTTGGCAAGAAAAAAAGCAAAAGTTTAATAAACTTGTGCTTTCGCGCGATAATACTAAATTAATAGCAGGTTA
>CANQHW010000012.1 GCA_947623855.1 uncultured Bacilli bacterium
CTACTACGTTTTTTTAAATAATCAGCGATTTGTTGAGATTCTGAATATGCTCTTGGTTCTAATAAAATCATTTTATTTCCGAATTTATCAGCATCTTTTAAAGCGCTATCAGCATCTCCTTCATAGTAACTATCTTCTTCAACTTCATTAGTTTCTTCCATCCCCATTAATTTTTTTAATTTATTTAAAGCCATGTTTAACACTCCTATTCTTCTTCTACTATTAATAATTATAACTTAAATTGGTTTAATACGCAACTAAAAAGTTAACAAAAAAATAGTAATCATTAAATTACTACTTTTTATAAATATTAAAATTCTATTTCTTTTTCAATATAATCTTTTAGTTCATCTATTTTTAAAGTAATTTGTTCCATGGTATCTCTATTTCTTACCGTAACGGTATCATTATTTAGGGTTTCATCATCTACGGTTATAACAAAAGGTGTTCCAATTGCATCACTTCTTCGATATCTTTTACCAATACTTCCGGCTTCATCATAACTAACATTAAAGTATTTGGCTAAATTAGCATATATTTCTAAGGCTTTATCTTTATGTACCTTTTTTATTAAAGGGGTAATCATGGCTTTTACTGGAGCTAGATATGGATGGATTTTTAAGACTTCTCTTTCTTCCCCATTATCTAGTATTTCTTTTTCATAAGCATTACATAAGAACGCTAGTATTACACGGTCTAGTCCTAATGCGGGTTCAATAACATAAGGTAGGTACTTTGTATTATCTTCAGGATCTAAATAAGTTAAATCCATACCAGATTTTTCTTGGTGTACTCCTAAATCGTAATCGGTCCGGTCGGCGATGCCCCATAGTTCATCCCAACCCATAGGATAAAGATACTCAATGTCCGTGGTTGCTACGGAATAAAAAGCTAGTTCTTCCTTAGAGTGATCTCTAAATCTTAACCTATCACTTTTCATTCCTAAAGATTTTAAAAAATCCATACAAAAATTTTTATAGTAACCAAACCATTCTAAATCGGTTCCTGGTTTACAGAAAAATTCTAATTCCATTTGTTCAAACTCTCTGGTTCTAAAAGTAAAGTTACCAGGAGTTATTTCGTTTCTAAAGCTTTTACCTGTTTGACCAATACCAAATGGTAATTTTAAACGCATTGAACGTTCCACATTTTTAAAATTTACAAACATACCTTGAGCAGTTTCGGGGCGAAGATAAACAATTGATTTAGCATCTTCGGTAACACCTTGATGGGTTTCAAATAAAAGGTTAAACTTTCTTACGGGTGTAAACTCACTTTTACCACAGTTAGGGCAAGGAATTTTCTCATCTTTGATGTATTGTTCTAACTTTTTATTATCCCAACCATCACAGTTACCTTCTTGCATGTATTCATTAATAAGTTTATCGGCTCTAATCCGGGTTTTGCAATGTTTACAATCAATTAGGGGGTCCGTAAAATTAGCCACATGTCCCGTTGCTTCCCATACTTTAGGATTCATTAGTATCGCACTTTGAATACCATAGTTAAAAGGGCTTTCTTGAATAAACTTTTTCCACCAAGCACGACGTACATTTTCTTTTAGTTCGATGCCTAAAGGACCATAATCAAAGGTATTAGATAAACCTCCATATATTTCACTACCTTGAAAAATAAAACCATATTGTTTAGTGAATGCTACAATATCATCCATCGTAATTTTTTCCATAATCTCTCCTCCTAAATAAAAAACTCCTAAAAAACATTGTAGGGGTGCTTATTCACACGGTTCCACCCTACTTATTTCTTTAGGAGAAATCACTTTATATTCTATATAGCTCCATGCTTGCCAAAGGCACTTCATCGCTTGTATATCTAAATTATATTATATTTTTTTAATTTACGCAATATCATTAATAATTTTATTTAAAAACTTTTTACTATTTAAGTATAATCCACTATATCTATCATAATAGCGATCGATAAAACTATTTATCTCGTTATAGACATTTTCCTTAATATCGATTTTCGTTAACGAATTAATATCCACATAATAATATAATCTTATTAATTTAATAGCTTTTGGACTCATTATTAATTCGCCTTGATAACAATTACTACAAATATAACCACCAGCATCAGGGTCAAGGGTTACTATTCCTTTATTACTACCACATTTAATACAATTGTCTAAGTTAAGAGCAATACCTAAAAAATTTAAATATTTTATTTCTAAAATATTAGTTAATACTTTGGGATTTAAGCCACTTTCTAATTTTAGAACAGTGGGAATAAATAAATTATATAAATTTTCATTACTATGTTTGATAACTTGATAAGTTAGATCACTTAGATAAGCTAAATAAGTAAGAGATGTTAAGTTATTTTTAATATTAGATAAAGGATTAATTATATCAATAGCTATTAAAGAAGATATTTTATCTTCCCGATAATTGATATGAAAAAGAGCAAAAGTATATTTTTCGCTTCCTACTCTTAAAGCACTTTTTAAAGACTTAGCATTTTTACAAGATATACTAATAAGTCCTAAATCTTCGGTTAGTACTTGAATAATTTTAGATGATTCTTTATAGGGTGTTTCTTTTAAAATAAACCCTTTAGTTGCAACTACGATATTTATCCCTTCTTTGCTTGTTTTTTATATTTTAAATAATATTTTATTTCGCCCGTTTCTTTAAATAATTCCCAGTATTTATTTCTTGGCATTTTACTCACCTCTATTAATATAGTGAGTAAATTTATTAAGATTTATTCATCTTCCATAAATCCTAAGTCTTTTAAATAACGGTCTTTATCTTTCCAATTTTTAATTGTCTTAACAAATAACTCTAGATACACCTTTTTACCTAGTAAGTATTCGATATCACTTCTTGCTTCCATTCCTACTTTTTTAAGCATTTCGCCTTGGTGTCCGATAATAATTTTTTTTAGGGAATCACGATCTACAATAATATCGACTCCCGTTTTAATAAGATCGGGGCTTTCTTCATAATAAGTGGTATAACAAGTTATACTATAAGGTATTTCATCACTTAAATAATTAAATAGCTTTTCTCTTACATATTCACTTATCATGAAGTTTCTACTACTAGATGTAATCATATCATCACTAAAATATTTAATATCATCGGTTAAATATTTTTTAATAACTTCTAATAAATGTTTGGTATTATCTTTTTTTAAAGCACTTATGGGTACGATTTCGGAAAAAGGATATAAATCTTTATATTCTATTATTCTTTGCATTATTTGTTCATTAGTTAAATTATCTATTTTATTGATAACTAATATTACTGGGGAATCGGTATGTTTTAAAGTTTCGATAATAAATTTATCCCCTTTACCTAAACCGGCTTTGGCATCAACTAAGAATAAGATAACATCAATATCTCTAATATGGGCTTGAGCATTTTTATTTAAAATACGACCTAAACGATTGATAGGTTTTTGAATACCGGGAGTATCAACAAAGACTATTTGGGTATCTTTGTCATTATAAATGCCTTGAATAGCATTTCGTGTGGTCCCCGCTTTATCACTAATAATGGCAATATGTTCATTTACTAGCGTATTTAAAAGAGTACTTTTACCCACATTAGGGCGTCCGATTAAACTTACAAAACCACTTTTCATAGGATAATTCTAAACATTTCTACCAAATGGGGAACGAAAATAGCTAAACCAATAAAAGCGGCGATGACGGATAAGACAAATGTAGCGGCAGAACCACAATCTTTAGCGATTTTAGCTAAAGGGTGAATTTCTAAGGTTACTAAATCAACTACAGCTTCAATGGCGGTGTTTATAAGTTCTGATGCTAACACTACTCCAATGGTAATTAAGACAATCGCCCATTCAGTTAGGGATAACTCACAAATAAAGCCCATTACTAAAACGAATATGGTAACCATAAAATGGATAAACATACTTTGTTCATATTTATAAGCATATTTAAGACCATCTATGGAATAACCAAAGCTTTTTTTAAATCTTTTAAATCCTCTAACCTTTATTTTATCGCGTGATATTTGCTTCATTTAAAATCAACTCCTGTAAGGCAAACATAATGGTTTCATCTTCCTTTTTTAAGTGGTCATAACCTAATAAGTGTAATAAACCATGAACACATAAGAAAGATAATTCTCGTTTTTCACTATGGCCATATTCTATCGCTTGTTCTTGCATTCTAGGAATACATATATAAATGTCTCCTAAAACTCTGATATCATTATACACTAAATCAGCGGCATCTTCAAATGCAAATGAAATAACATCGGTTACCCGATCTATGTGGCGATATTCTTTATTTATTTTTTGAATTTCGGTATTGTCTACAAATATAATCGAAAAGCAGGCATTAGTAATTTTTTCATGATCTAAAGCGATATTTAAGACTTTTTCTAAATAGGAATAATCTTTATAAAGATTATTATCAATTATTGTAAATTCATTCATCCTAACACCCCAAATAATCTTGTTTTATAAACATATATAGCAAGCAAAGCAATGATAATAAAGCAAAGTAGATTATAAAACCATTCTTTACGGAACATACTTGGTAAATGATTAACAATAGCTTTAAGTCCAATATAAATTAAAAATCCAATTAAAGAACCTGTAACATTTAAAATAATATCATCAATATCAAAAGCTCTTCCGATTTGTAATTGAACAAGTTCTACCGTTAAACTAGTTATTAAAGTAATTATAAAGATAGGAGTTATTTTTTGAGCTTTAATGTATCGGGATACAAAATAACCAAAGGGAATAAAAATTAAGATATTGCCGATAACATTGTAGAAAAACATCGAACTACCAAACTTATAACGTAATATTTCTGTAAAAGGGATTAAATTAAGTCCAGAACGAGCACTTTCTGAGGTGGTTAAAAGATGAAATAATAATAGAGCATAGACGAGAAAGCCAAAATTTAAGACTTCTTCATATATGACAATTTTTTTATGATTAGAATTTAGGTAGGCAATTCTTACTGCTACCATAACAATTAAAAAGATTACAATCATTGGCCAACTGGCTTTTAAGATGGCAGTGATGGATTTTTCGATCATATTTACTCTCCCTCTTTTGGAATTTCAAAAGGGGTACTTTTCCCAATTTGTTCTTCCGTTGCTACAAAAGCTTCTATAATCATTTTACTACCACTTACACTTTTTTTCAAAACTTTTTTATATAAAATACGTTCTTTTGCTTCTAATTTTAAATTTATTTTTTCAGCGATTAAAGAATCAGCTTTAATTAAGGCTTCTTCTTCGGTTAAATTTCGTCTTTTAGTGGTATATTCTATTTCTTCTTCCAAGTAAAATTCATGACCTAATAAACTAATTATTTTATAGTCTTTAGTATCATAGTTTTTTAAGCGACTTTTAAAGATGGGATAATCAATATTACCTTTACTATATTTTATATTATATCTTTTTTTACCAGTGTAGATTATTTCGTCTTCATACATGGGAATTTCAATATCTACGGTATACCATACTTCAGCATAAACATTACCTAAAGCACAGGTATAACCTTTATTTTGCTCATTAAAACTAATTATTCCCGAGATTAAAATATCATTTTTATTAACGTGAGAATTATTATGAACTAAAGCAACACCTTTAGAGTTGGTAATTTTAGTTATTACCCCTTCTTTAGTAGCGATGATATGACAATAACCTGGGTCAGATTGAGGTTGGGGAATAATTCTTTCGGTAACTTTTACTTCGTAATCTAACCCGACTCGTTCAATTTCTAACCATTCAATTTTATCTTTATATTTTTCGAGAATTTTTTCTTTGACGTTAGCTAAATAATCAAAACTTTTTTTAAAAGTAAAACGTTTAATATGGTATTTATCTAATTCGGTAGCAATAAGATTGCGAAGAGCAGTATCATTATGGATAATTCGAACTTCCATAGTTATATTAGTGATGAAAAGAAAAAATATTAATCCTCCTAAAAAAAGCGCAATATTAATTTTATTGGTGGATATAAAGGTTTTTAAACGAGATATTAAATCTGGTTTAACTAATTTATATTTTAAATATTTAGGGATTTTAGATAAATCATCTTTTAAAACTTCAATTAGGTAATAATTTTTTTCTTCTTTAATATTTAAGATATTTAAGCCGGAGGATGCTAATTTAAAAAGAATAGTACTATTGCTTTCAATTTTAATTAATACTTTATGCATAGGTTATTTCAATCTTTCTAATTGTTCCAAATATTTGTAATTCTTTAGGAAGCATACTTTTAATTTTAAAATCATTACCACTTAAATGAAGGAGTTTTTTATCAAGTTTTATAATAACTTCTGCATTGGTTAAAGTTAGAACTTCTTGGTAATTATAGATATAAATATAATCATTAAAAAGAGTTATTAAAGCATTTTCATCATATAAAAAATTTTTAATATTTTGGTAGATATTCATATAATTCACCACTAAATTATATGAAAAAAAAGAACTTTTTATAAGCTCTTTGTAATTCTTTCTTTAACTTTTTTACTAACTAAGGACATATCTGCTCGACCATGGGTTGCTTCCTTTACTAAACTTATAATGCGCGACATATCTTTCATACTAGTAACTTCTTCCTTAGCAAATACTTCTTCAATAATTTTATCTACTTCTTCGGCACTTAAATCTTCGGGTACATAACTACTTAGTATTTTAATTTCTTCTTCTAATTTTGTTACTTCATCAGTTTTATTATATTTAGTATATTCTAAAATACTATCTTTACGTTGTTTAATTTGTTTTTTTATAACTGTAATTACTTCATCATCATTTAATTCACTTTTTTTGTTTATTTTTTCCATTTGTAAAGCACTTTTAAGCATCCGTAAAACTCCTAAAGTAAATTTATCTTGACTTTTCATAGCAGTAGTCATATCAGTCATTATTTTTTCATTTAACATATTTTAAGTCCTTTCTTAATCACGATGGTGTTTACGGGCATTTCTTATCATTTCTTTTTTTGCTTCTCTTCTTTTTACTCCTGGTTTAGAGTAATGTTTTCTTTTTTTAAGTTCTGAAGGGACCCCACTTTTAGCGACTTTCATTTTGAATTTTCTTAGAGCACTATTAATATCGCCATTTACCACAACTTTAGTCATTTTATCCCTCCTTCCGGGTTGCTACTTATGATTATAGCACTCCCTAATAGGTATTTCAAGAGCTTATTTTAAGGTTTTTCAATTGATTTTTTACCTTCAAAATAATCAAGTGTATCTAAATAGGTTTTGATCTTTTCTTTACTATACCCTTCTTCGATTAAACTAGTTACATCGACTAACATCATCGAATCAACATGCAATCTTGAAAATCCCCAGTCTTTAGGACTTCCTATATCATCATTTTTTAAATTTAAATAATAAGTATGACCACTTACACTACCCGAAAAATTAGCAATATTAGAATACATTACCCAGTTAGAATTTATATCACTATTTTTATAATTTAAGTTAAAGTCGGCAACAATTTTATTGGTATTAGCATCCCAAAGAGCTAGATTACTATAACCAGTAATTGTACCATTTCGAAACAAATAATATCTAGCATAGTAATACTTACCTTCTAAATTAACTGTTTGTTTTATGGCGCTATTGCCAGTATTAATTTTTAAACTTTCAAAACCACGGTAAGATATTTTAAAATCTTCGCTTTCATTAGTGGTAAAAGAAGCATTACCTTCTATACTCCAAGCGTCATTGGTTTCAAAATCACTATTTTTTAAAATATTTTCTAAAGAGATATATTTATTAGCTATACTAGTATTTAAATCATCAACAATACCATCATTAATATTATTAATTAAAATCCGGTTATGGGCATAGGTAGCGATGATGGTGGATATTACCGCGACGAAAACTAAAAAGAAAGAATATATTAATGATGTGGCAATAAAACCCTTATTATTCATGATATAACACCTCATATTTTAATTATAGCATAGATTAATAATAAAAAGAAGGCGAAAAAATTCGCCTTCTTTATGCAATAAAGGTTGCTAGATAAGTACCTACGAATCTACCAAAATTTAAAATAACACTGATAATTAACGAAAAGGTATTTAAAATGATTGGTAGAAGTAAAATACCTAAAATAATTTTTAATACTTTATTGTTTTTTACTTTACTTAACATTTTCGACCACTAACAACCATTTGAATAGCATTACCAACATTTCTTCCTAAATCTAATACCGTATTAATAAGACGGGCAATAGAGTTTATGAAAGTAGCGGTGATGCCTCCTCCAACGATGGTTAATAATTCTTTATCTGTCATATTTTGATACTCCTTTCTTTACTTAATTATTATTACATGCTAGAGGACGTAAAAAGCCATCCAAAACTCCAATCAAGAAAACTCCTACGGCAGCAAGGCCGGCAGCGACTTTTAAAAGGACGCCTCCCCCATTAATGCGCATTAGTTCATCATTTCCTAAAACTTTCATTTTTTAACCTCCTTTCTTAAAGGGATTTAATTTATTAATTAATGTCTTTTTATTACATAGAATATTTAGAGATACTATTTCATCATCAAAATCGACTTTTTTGGAAAGTTTTAATTCAATATTACGATAACTTTCATAGGTTTCATAATTAATACTTACATCACTTACTTGTACACTTTTTACATTTATTTCTTTGTTTCCAATATATACTTTAGAAGCATTTTGAATAAGCATATAATCATCGACGCCGGATGTAACCGTTACTTTACATTCATCGGTACACGAAATATATCCTTTAGTTTCTAAAACATCATACTTGGCCGTAAAAAATAATAAGTAAATTATTCCAAGTAATAACAGAAATATGCAAGTTGCTAAATATTTAATAGGAAATTTTTGACGATATAGTATTTCATTAGAATATACTTTATGATCCATAGTTTACTCCTAAATCAATTATATTTCCTTCCGTATAATTATTCCGATGGGTAATATAAATTATTGTTTTATCTTGGCAATATTCTTTTAATTCCAAAATAATTCTTTTTTCTTCTTGTTCTTCCAGTTGAGATAAGGCTTCGTCTAAAATTAAGATTGGGGTGTTACGAATTAAGGCGCGAGCAAGAATTATACGTTCTTTTTCTCCTCCAGAAAGATTGAAGTTTTCACTACTAACCATCGTTTCATAACGGAGAGGTTTATTAATAAATATTCTTTCTAAACCACAGATTTTATTAATTGTATCTAATTTTTTTAAAGGAACTTCTTTACCCAAAAGAATATTGTTTTTTATGGTATCAGTAAAAATACTTTCTTCTTGCGATAGATAGGTAATATTATTCCTTAAAACATTTAAGGGATAATCTAAAATATTAATTCCTTTTATTGTAATCTCTCCTCCATTTATATCGATAATACGACATAGTAATTTACATAAGGTTGATTTACCCATCCCGCTGGGAGCTTTTAATATAGTAAAGCTCTTCTCCGGAATAGTTAAGTTTACTTTATTTAAGATATAATCATAATTATTATAACTATAGGATATATCTTTAAAAACAATATCACCAGAAAGGAAGGTGGATATGCCCTCTTTTTGAAAATTTTCTTCTTTCATACTACTAAATTCACTAATTCTTAGAAAAGATTTAGATATTAAATGATATTCAGGTACTAAATTTATCATATTTTCAATAGGACCTTCTAAATATGTAAGTAGAGAAGTAAAAGTTATTAAATCAATTAAGGTTAAATTGCCTTTTATAATACTAATTAAACCATAACAATTAAGTAAAAATATTCCTCCTTCTTTTAATATCATTTTTAATGTATTTGATTTAATTATTTTTAGATAGAACCTAAAGAAACTATTTTCTTTGTAAATGAATGATTTTTCTAAGTTTTGTAAAAAATAAGGATAATTGTTGTTGTTCTTTATACTTTTAAAATTAGATACATATTCCGTTGTTAAATTATTAAAGTTGGTGGATGCATCAATACTTTTATTAATATCTTTAGTTAATATTTTACTATATATAAGGCCATAGACTATATAACAAGTATAAATTCCTAAGACGATTAAAAATAATTTGGCGTTTAACTTTAATAAAATTATACTAGAACAAAAAGCTAAACTGAGATCTAATAAAATAGTTACTAATATTTTACTAAATAAGTCTTTAATTCTTTCCAAGTCTCCAATACGAGTAATAATATCACCGGTACTACGCGATGATAAGACATTAGAAGGAAGATACATAATATGTGATAGAAAAGGAAATATTACTTTAATATCAATATTTTTATTTAAATAAGTTATTAAACTATCTCTTATATAACTACTTAAAATTTTAATAATTAATATCATCGCAAAAATGCTCATTAAAACATATAAATAATTTTGTGTAGTCAGATATAAGTTTTCAATGATACTTTTTAAAAAGAAACTTAAAGCAATGGAACTGACAGTCATTAATATACTAAATATAATCGTCTTAATAAATAATTTTTTTTCATCAGAAATAATGTTTTCAAAAATATTTTTAAGAGTTGTTTTAGGATTATAAGTTATCTGTTTTATGGGATACATACTTATAATGACGCCCGTCCATAAACTTTTAAATTCACTTAAACGCATGGTTTTTATTTTGTCCATAGGATCCATAACTACAACTTTATCTTTCTTAATCTCGTAAACCACTACAAAATGATTATAACCATTAGCTAAAACTATATGAAAAATTGCCGGCAGGATTAAATCACTTGGGAGGTCTTTATTTTCACATTTAAGACCACGAGCGGAAAATCCATATTTTTCTAAAGCTTTAATTAAGTGATAAGCAGTTGTTCCTTTAGCAGTGGTACACGTATCTATTCGCAAAACTTCTTTATTAATGTAGCCATTATAGTACATAATAATAGATTGCAAACAGGATACTCCACAATCTGTAGAATCACTTTGTTTAACAAAATATTTTTTCATTCTATTTCTCCCTTCTACTATATATATTTGCAGTTTACACCCCATTTTCCTTCTTTTTTGAGAAATTTTTTTTAAAAATTTTTTAGCAAAACAAAAAATTCCCCAGATATATGGGAAATTTTATAATTAAAAAGTTTACTCAGTTAACCCCTGTAAACTTTTAGTTCCTCTTAAGCTTCTCCTAAAACAATAGCTTTTAATGCAATGATGTTATTTTCGGCAGAATCCCCAACAGAATCAGATATCCAGATTCTAATAGTGTGAGTTGTATTTGCACCCTTTGCTTCTAAAGATAACGCACTTGTATTTATTTGACAAACATTTATGTTGGAATCTCCTGTTTCTCCTAATTCACTGGCTGGTTTATCAGTACATGTAAAACTGTCTAAAGTTTTATATTCTTCTTCATCAAACTTAACTTTTATGTATGAATGAGGAAGACGAGTCCCTGCGCTATTAGCAGCAGGATCATCATATAAATAAACATTATAGTTCATTGGTAATGTGCCTTTATTGGTAACACTAAACACATATCCATTTCTGGTCGATCCATTTCCATCAGCCATTGGTTCTTCTTCAGTTATAGTTCCAGATGATCCGTTTGTTAAAAGTCCATCTTTAGTTGTAGCAAATTGCACTACTAAACTACCACTTGTAACGGTTTGAGGACTTCCTTCATCTATATCGAAGAAAATAGCATAAGATATACCTATTAAACCGATACACAGAGCAATAACTGTTATAGCAATAATAGTTGTTTGTCTTTTTAAAACATTTTTTATCATACAATCACCTTTAATATATATTCTACCCTTATATATCAATAATATAGTAAAATTAAAGAAAAGTCAATGTTAATAGTTGCATAATTTTGTCAAGTTACGTTATTATTATACTGAGGGATATAATGATGTATATTAAAATGAAAAATATTAAATTAAAAATACTTATAGCTGATACTTTTAAAAAACGGTTAATAGGGTTAATGGGGAAAAAAACAATAACTTATGGCATGTTATTTCCAAAATGTAATAGTATTCATACTTTTAATATGAAGTCTAATATTGATGTCATTGGATTAGATGAGAATAATAAAATTATTTATATATATGAAAATCTTGGTAAAAATAAAATTATTAAAATACCTTATCCGAATAATTTATGTAGTATTTTAGAGTTACCACCCTACTTTAGTAAAAATTATAAATTAAAAGAAAAAATGATATTTGAAGAATAAAAAAATAAGTATTACGAAATACTCATTTTTAATTTATCATAGAAATCAGGTTCAATAGTAGATATCGATTGAATAGCATTTTCTAAAGCGATTTTATAATCTCCTCTAAAGAATAAATTTTCGGCTTTAGTAAGACCCATGTCTAAAGTTTTATTAATGGGACGATATCTATTACCATACATTATGGCCATTTCAACCATTTGAGCTGTTTTTACTGTTTCATTGGTTGTATTATATACTTTTAAAACTAAATCTCTGGCGGTATCTACTCGTAAATTTAAAGTTTTAATGGAAATAGGTTTCTTTTCTAATTCCACAACCATATCTTTTATAGCCATATTAGCTTCGGATAATTCAACATAATAATCTTTAGGAATATTAGGAAGTTTATAACTACTAAGTTTTAATTTACTTTTAATTAGAATATCTTTTATTTCTTCTAATTGTTCTCTTGCTCGTAGTTCATCTTCTTTTAAGCTACCTAAACTTTTTAAGGTTGTATTTAATTTTTCTTCAGTATCAGTTAGTCGTTCATTTAAAGTTTGCATTTCTTTAGCTAATCGGGAGTAAGCATAATACTTAGAACGATAAGCCATAACAATCCGTTCATAATCTTTTTTGATAGTAATTAATGAGTTTTTAATAAAATCTATTACCGAAACATCTTGATCATTTAAATCATAACTAAATTTTATAGCTTCCATTCTTTTTACTAAATCATTATTAATACTCTCTAGTTTATTTGCTTTACTAATGGTTGTTCGCATAGCTTCTTCAAAAATCTTTTTAGATATTTTTTCTTTATCAAATTCTTGATATAGAGAATCAAAATAGTCTAAAATTGTTTTAAGTTCTAATAAACTATCTTCGATATTTAAAACTTTTAATCTTTGGAAAACATCTTGAATTTTTTTATCCGCTTCGGTACTATTATATTCGATATTTAAATAATCTAAATTATAACCTTCTTGTTTCATTTTATTACTTATAGTATAGATGTCTTTAATTTTAGTCGGAATAATATTTTTACCTAACATAATAATTGAAGGAGCTTCATGAACTACTAATGATAAATTCCCCACTAAATCATCAATAGCTTTAACTATTTTAGGAACTTCCGTATAAGAATTTTGGTCCATGGCTATTTCAAAAGCTGCAAATAATTTATCGACATTTTCAAATTGGAGTTCAATGGTACTAGCTATATCTTCATAATCACTTTTAGCATTGTTATATTTAGCACTTACTTCCCGATATTTGGCTTTAAGTTTTGTAATAATCTCGCGATTCTTTTCTTCAGATAAAGTAATATTTCTAATCTCTCCTAATAATTTATTACTGCGGGCTTTTAAAGTAAAAATATTCATTTCAACTTTCGCCATTAATGCATTTAATTCTTTATATTTTCTTTCTTCAAATAATGTTTCAATTTTAATTAAATCGTCATTAATCTTAGGTAAATCTTCTTCTTTGATGGATTTAAAACGAGCTTGCCATTCTTGATACATAGCTTCTAATTCAGGATTATTGATTAAAGATTCAACTTTATTTAGCTCACTTAAGATAGCTGCTCCGATAACTAGATTTTTATCTCTTTCTAAAGTATTTATTTCTTTTTGATATTTATTTTTTTCGTGTCTGTTAATTAAATTTAAAACAACAATTATAAGGACAACTGAGGCGATATAATAGGTTACACCAACTAAAATAAAAGTTGTACTACTCATAATTATCACTTCCTACTCTAAATATAATCATATCATAAAATATTATGTTTTACTATACTAAAAAAGAAACTTTAATAAATTAGTTTCTTTGTAATTTTAAAGTGGTATTAAAAGTATCAACATAAGTAGTAAAAGTATCTCCATTAATAAATTTACCATTTAAGTGATATTTTTTGGGAATATGTAACTCTTTTAAATAATAATTAATTAGTTCTTTATTATCGACTAAAAATCCTAAATAATCGACATTATTACCATAATTTTGCATATTATTTCTAAAACTATTTAATTCGTTTGCACTTAAATGTATTTCCACCATTCCATCATTATAACTTATTTTTAATTCGGGCGATGGCGGATATAGGCCGAGGGTTAAATTACCAATATCTTTAGAAAAATAGTGATATTGAATAATACTTTCAGTAGAGATTTTAGTTTTTGTATAATCTATAATCATATCATCATAAACTATTCTTTCATTAAAAAATAAAGTATTGCCAAAATAATCGAATATCCCTTTCACAAAATTATCTTTTTCTTCATAGGATATACTTATATAATTACTTTCTTCCCAATTTAAATTCTTACTATTTTTATTTAATGATACCGCTTTTATTCTTTGATATTCTTTATTAGTTTCTAAGATTTTATTAATATTATTTAAATCATTTAGAAAAGTATCATACGATACTTTATTTAGTTCGATATTATCTTCTTTCTTTAAATCTTTACTACTTTTACAAGCTGTTAAATTTATACCTAATATCATAGATACTAACAAAGCTTTTATTTGTTTACTATTCATATATGTATTATCTCCTTGTAACTTTAATTTATCACAATGTATTTTAGGCGTCAATCATAAAATTATTTGACTATTATATAAATTAGTGTATAATATAAATTGCATTAAGTGGCAGGGTTTTAAGAAAAAATAATGTGTTTAACCCTAAAGGGATACTTAGTAATTAAGACTGCCTTTATGAAAAGTAAAAAATAAACTCCCTATTTTATTCTTAAAACAAGTACTTTTGCAAATATTATAGAAAGGAGAATCCTTATGGCACGTTATACCGGACCTGTTTATAAGAAAGCTCGTAGATTATCTTTCTCAGTATTAGAAAATGGTAAAGAACTTGCTCGTCGTCCTTATGCTCCTGGTATCCAT
>CANQHW010000013.1 GCA_947623855.1 uncultured Bacilli bacterium
CATGGTATATGAAAGAAAACGAAGATGGTAAAACTGTAGCGGCGGGTGATTTAGAAGTTCCAGGAGCGGGAGAATTAATGGGCGGAAGTCAACGGGAAGAAGATTACGATAAATTACTTAAACGAGCAGAAGCTATGGGTGTAGATATAAATACGGTAGATTGGTACTGTAATTTACGGAAGTTTGGCACTTGTTATCATTCAGGTTTTGGAATGGGGTTTGAAAGATTAATTATTTATTTAACAGGAGTAGATAATATAAGAGATGTTATACCTTATCCAAGAACTCCAGGACATTGTGATTATTAGGAGGGATATTAATGGCAAAATTTACCAAAGAAATGGTTAATGATTATGCAGATAAATTATTAATTGGATTAACCGAAGAAGAGTTAAATAATGTTTTAGCAGAATTTTCAATTATTGATGAAAGTATAGCTAAAATTAGTACAATAAAAGATATTGCTAAAGTTACGCCAATGACACATTGTCTAGATAAGACGATTACGTCTTTAAGAGAAGATGAAGCAGCTTCTTCTTCCGATATTAAAGATATTTTAAAGAATTGCGAGAATACATATGGACGATATGTAGAAGTACCTAAAGTAGTAGGGGGTGAGTAAGATGAGTTATATGGATAAGAGTTTAACTATGATTCATAAAGCTCTTATAAATAAAGAGGTTACAAGTAAAGAGTTAATTAAAGAAAGTTTAGAAAAAGCTTTTAAGCTACAAAAAACTTGTAATGCTTTTGTAAGTATTTTAGAAGATGCTAAAGAAAAGGAAGTAACTGAAGATATATTATCAGGAATTCCATATGGAATTAAAGATAATTATGCGACGAAGGATATTCTTACGACTGCGTCATCTAATACGTTAAATAATTATGTTCCTTTTTATAATGCTACAGCGATTGATAATTTAAATAAGCATAATGTGGTAGGAGTTGCCAAAACCGCAATGGATGAGTTTGGGATGGGAGGCGTAGGAATTACGCCCCATACAGGGATTGTAAAAAATCCGTGGGATGTAACGCGAAGTCCTGGTGGTTCATCTTGTGGAAGTGCGGCTTCGGTTGCGGCCGGAGTTTATCCTTATGCTTTAGGAAGTGATACAGGAGATTCAATAAGAAAACCGGCTGCTTATTGTGGAATAGTGGGATATAAACCAACTTATGGAATGATATCCCGGTTTGGATTATTTCCTTTTGCTTCTAGTTTAGATCATTGTGGGGTTTTAACTCGGAATGTTTATGATGCTGGAGTAGTAGTAAATGCAATGAAGGGCCTTGATGAAAACGATATGACTTCGTGGGATTCTAAGGATATAGATTTAGTAAAAGAGATAGATAACGATATTAAAGATAAGAAAGTATGTTATATTAAAGAAATATGTGATATTACTTTTTATCCTAATGCTTCTTTAGAATTACAAGAACATTTAAAGAATTTTAAGAAAACTTTAGATATTTTAAAAAATTTAGGAGTAAAAGTAGAAGAAGTAAGTGTCAGTAGAGAACTACTTTCTAAAATTGCTAGTGTTTATGTAGTTATTTCTTGTGCGGAAGCGACAAGTAATATGTCTAATTTAACAGGGATAAGTTTTGGACCAAGAAGTGATGAGAAAAAAGATGTTTTTAAGATGATGAAAGAACATCGGACGAAAGGTTTTTCTCCTTTAATTAAAAGAAGGTTTGTTATTGGATCTTATGTATTACAAAAAGAAAATCAAGAAAGATATTTTAAAAATGCGGCCCGGGTTAGAAGATTAATTGTCGAAGCTTGGAAAGATTTATTTAAAACTTATGATGCGGTGATTTTACCTGTAGGTAGTGGACCAGCTCCTTTAATTAAAGATTGTATAGATCATATATCAAATGATGAAAATACAATTTTAGAAGAACATTTACAAGTAGGTAATTTTGGAGGATTCCCTTCTATTACGATTCCAAATGGCTTTATTAATAATTTACCAGTAGGAGTTAATTTAACAAGTAATATTTATAATGATAAGGTTTTACTTAATATAGCTCATAAATTAGAAGAAGCGATGCCTTATCAAAATCAAATAGCTAAAGGAGGGTTAAAATGAATTATCAAGTAACAATTGGATTAGAAATGCACTGTGAACTTAAAAGTAATTCCAAAGTATTTTCCAAAAGTAGGAATACTTTTAGTGGAACTCCTAATAGTAATGTTACACCTCTAGATATGGCTTTTCCTGGAACGCTACCCATGGTTAATCATAAATGTGTAAGTGATGCGATTAAAATGGCTTTAGTTTTAAATTGTAAAATTCCGGAAGTTATGAGTTTTGATAGAAAGAATTATTATTATCCAGATTTACCAAAAGGTTATCAAATTACCCAATTTTATAATCCCGTAGGAACTAAGGGAAATATTGATATTTTAGTTGATGATAAAGTGGTTAATATTAAGATTCATGATATTCATTTGGAAGAGGATGCAGCGTCCCTAGATCATTATGTAGATACTTCAGTAATTGATTATAATCGAGCAGGGGTTCCTTTACTGGAACTGGTAACCGAACCATGTATACATAGTTCGGCTGAAGCTGTGGCTTTCTTAGAACATATGCGGAGTACGTATAAATATTGCGATGTTAGCGAAGGGGATACTAAAAAAGGACAAATAAGATGTGATGTAAATGTTTCCTTATCAAAAAATGAAAACTTAGGTACAAAAGTTGAAATTAAAAATGTAAACTCTTTCGGAGCGGTACGCGATGTTATTGAATATGAAATAAAAAGACAAAGTTCTTTATTAGAGGCCGGTAAAGGTTATGAAATTGAACAAGAAACAAGAAGATGGGATGAAGAGACCAAACAAACAGTTAGAATGCGGAGTAAAGCGGATGCCATCGATTATAAATATTTTCCGGATCCAAATATTCCCCCTTATGTGATCACGAAAGAAGAAATAGAAAATATAAGAAAAACAATTCCTGTTTTACCAATGGCTAGAAAGAAAATTTATGAAGAAAAGTATGGTTTAAGTAGTTATGATGCTAAGGTTATTATTAAGGAAAAAAGTGTTAGTGATTACTTTGAAGAATGTCTAAAGCTTAATATTCCGGCGAAACTGGCTTCCAACTGGCTTACAACAAGTATTTTAGGAAAGATTAATGAAATAGATATTCCTTTAGAAAAATTTTATTTAAAACCAGAATTTTTAAAACAAATAATTACGGCGTTAGAAAAAGGAATTATTTCTTCTAAACAAGCTAAAGAAATATTTAATAAAGCTATAGAAGAAGAAAAAGAACCACAAACTTATTTAAAGGAAAATAGTCAATTAAATGATGAAGAAGAGATAACAAAGATTATTCAAAATATTTTAGATAATAATCCTATGCAAGTTAAAGAATATAAAGATGGTAAATCGAATTTATTTGATTATTTTGTAGGTCAAGTGATGAAGGAAACAAGAGGGAAAGCTAATCCTAATATAACTAAGGAAATATTAAATAAATTACTTTAAAACCTTGACTTTTTAAGTAAAAAATCTATAATATTATAGGTTTTTTTAAATGAGAAGGTGATAAGATGGTAATGAAAAGAAAAAACGAGATAATGACCGATATTGATAGAGCAATAAAAGACCTTAAACAAAAAGAAAAGATGTATTTATTATTAAAATATAAGTATTATATAACTAAATTTAATTTAGCTTATTTACGTTTATTTAAGGTAGATAGTAAGTTATTAAATATGTTAGCGTTAGAAGATAGATTAAAAGAGTTATTATGTATGATAAATAAAGATCATAAAATTACGAGTTTACGAAGTGATTTAAAAGAATTTATAGAGATTAGTTTAACACTTGGTAATTTAATTAAAGAAAAGTATGAATTAAGTGGGGAAAATATTACCGAAAAGACTTTTTATGATATTGCTACTTTAGAAGAAATAGATACTTATGATAAAGTTAAATATCAAGAAGAAGATAGTAAATTAATTAATAAAGGATTAAGACAATATAAAAAAGGTGAAGGGTATTTGGTAGATCAAGAAGATATTAAAGATTTTATTAAAGAATTACGAAATAATTTTTATACTTTAATTAAGATGAATAATAATATTACACTGGATAATATTGAGTATATCTTTAATGCCGCTTATGAGATGACGATTCAAAAATATGAAACGGAACCGATAGTTAAACCTTCAATGGTTCATATGCTTAATTATTTACGAAGACATAATCAAATTTTAATTGATGCTGAAGATAAATCAATTATGGATAGTAGTAAGTTATATAAAGAATATGTAGGGAAATGTTTTATTTTATTTACTAAAGTAATGGAACAAGTTACTTATATTGATATTGAGGAGATAGAAAAATTATTTAAAAGAGTGTGCGTTAATGTGGCGTTAGAGATGAATTATTTTCCAGAAAAGCCTTTAGCATTAAGGAAAGTATTACCTAGATCTTTAAAGATTGTTCAAGAAAAGAAGATGCAAAAGTAAATTATTTGCTCTTTTTTTTATAATCGGGGTATGATATACTTATATATAGTAAAGAGGTGTTGGGAACAATGTTTGGAAAGATTTTATATATAGGAGAAGGAGAAGCTAAGGTCGAAAATAATCGGGTACAAGGAGAAGATAAAGATTTAATGAATGTTCACGTTATTTTTGAAGCTCCAGATCAAAGAATTTTAGGAGAAGTAGAAGAAGTAGATAATTCCCAAGTAAAAATTCGGTTTTTAGGAGAATATATTAATAATAGATATGTTAGTGGGGTTATTAGAAAACCATTACTATCTAGTACGATAAGATTAATTAATGATGAAGAACTATCTTTATTAATGGGTGTTTATAGTGATAAATCTTTTATTTTAGGACAAAGTTCTATTTATAAAGAACATACTGTTTATGTAGATATGAATGAGTTATTAGCTAATCATATGGCGATATTTGGAAACTCTGGTTCTGGTAAATCTTGTGGGGTATCAAGAATTGTCCAAAATATTTTTAGTAATCCCAATATTGTAAGTTATAATGCCAATATCTTTATTTTTGATGCGTATGGCGAATATAAGACGGCGTTTTCTAAATTAAATGAAATTAATCCTAATTACGGCTATAAGTTTATTACAACTAATCCCCAAGAAGAGAGTGATGTATTTTTAAATATTCCTACGCATTTACTTACGTTAGATGATATTACTTTATTATTACAAGCTTCTAGTCATAGTCAAATACCAATATTAGAGCGAGCTTTAAAATTAGCTAAAATATTTTCGAGTGATTCTCCGGAAACTACAAGGTATAAAAATCATTTAATTGCGAAAGCGATGTTAGCAGTTTTATATACTAATTCGCCTTCTAAAGAGAAGAAAAATGAGATATTTAAAATATTAGAAGTATGTCATACGGCGGAATTTAATTTTGATAGTACTATTCAAGGTATAGGGTATACTAGAACTTTAAGTGAATGTTTTGAAATAGATAGTAATGGAAATTTTGGAGAATCTGTTTTAATTAATGAATATATTTTAAAATTTATTGATGATAATATTGAAAGTATGAAAGAACCAGCTAATCCCTTTTATACTTTAAAAGATTTTCAAAATGCTTTAGAGTTTACTTTAATTAGTGAAGGGTTTCAACATAATGAAACAATGCATGATGATGCAATGATTTTACAAGTTCGGTTACAATCAATTATAAATAGTGCAATTGGATCATATTTTGATGCTCCAAGGTATATAGATCAAGATAATTATATTGCTTCTTTAGTTGCAATGCCAAATAGAAGAAAAGCCCAAATTATTAATATTAACTTAGAAGATGTTGATGATACTTATGCTAAGGTAATTGTTAAGATTATGTCACGAATGTTTTTTGATTTTGCAAAAAGTCGGAAACAAAGAGCAAGTATTCCATTCCATTTATTTTTAGAAGAAGCCCATAGATACGTCAATAAGGATGCTGATACTTTCTTGATTGGGTATAATATTTTTGAACGGATTGCGAAAGAGGGAAGAAAATATGGGGTTTTACTAAATATTATTTCACAAAGACCAGTAGAAATTAGTGATACCGTTATTTCCCAATGTTCTAACTTTTTAATATTTAAAATGACCCACCCAAAAGATATCGAATATATTAAAACAATGTTACCAAATATTTCAGCTGATGTTGTAGAAAAACAAAAAATATTACAACCCGGTAATTGTGTAGGGTTTGGAAGTGCTTTTAAACTTCCAATGATAGTTAAGTTAGATATGCCTAATCCAGCACCATATTCTAATTCTTGTAATGTTAATGCTTGTTGGAGATTAAAGACTGAAAGTCAAGGATAAACCTTGATTTTTAATTTTACTTAAAGTATAATTTAAATGAGGTGAGCTAAAATGACTATAACTGATTATGCGCTAGAATTAGAAGCAAAAAATTATTTAACTTATGCTGATATATGTTTAACATTATTAGGAAATATTGATTGTGTTATAGCTAAAGAAAGCGCAGCGGATTTATTAGGATATTCTAATGGGGGAATAAGAGACAAAATAACTATATATACAACTAAACTTATTAATAAACCATATTTAAATTGTATATTGGTGGATGATTATAATAAATTAAATATTATCGATCATAGAGGTCTTCATACTACTACAATTAATCAAGCAATTGTAGATATGTTAGAAGATAATAAAGTAGATAGTCAAATACTTTTAGAAACATTAGCAAATTATTACTTTGAAAATAAAAAATCTTTTAAAAAATTAAATATACCAAATCATTTACTAGATAAATTTAATAAATATTCTAAAGAAAGTATAAAGTATTATGAAACATCTTAATAATTTAGAAGAATTTTTATATAGATTTATTACTGAGCTTTCAAAACTTAATGCCCCTATAGTTTTTAAGGGAGGACTTGTATTAAAAAATATTATTCAAAAAACTGCTAAAGAAATGAATATCAATCGTCAGACTGTGGATATTGACGGAAATTGGATTACTGCGTACGATAAAGAAAAAATATGTAAAAATAAAAGATATTTTAGATATATATTTAATCATTATTAATATAAAAGTAGATATGCAAAAAGTTAGAGAAATATTAAAATATGATAAACGTAAATTAGGGACTTTTTCTCAATTTAATAAAAATAAAAGTGAATTAAAAAAAGCTTTTGATAATTTAAAGGGAGTAGAGAATAAACCTGATTTTGAAATAGTATACAATACTATATTAGAATTTATAAGTGATAATTTATAATTATTGTAAACTTTATTGATAATATTTTAGATATTTGATATACTAAAAATACCTGAAGGTAATAGGTTGCTTTTTCATAAAACCGAGTAAGTGATTTATTGGGAGTTCGAATACCTAGTGGTGTTGAATAACGGCTTAGCCGGGATCCTAAAGCTAGGAATAGAACACCCACCTCGTGCGAGCGGGTTTTTTATCACATTGTAGCCTGGCCTTTGGGTTTTATTATGGTTTCTATAATGTTTTTCTTGACGAACGCAAGTTTGTAGGTGTATAATTATTTTACAAGGAGAAAATAGTTATGATTATCAATAAAGCTTATAAATTTAGATTGTATCCTAATGAATATCAAAGAGAATTAATTAATAAAACTATAGGTTGTACTAGGTTTATCTATAACTATATGTTAAATAAGAAAAAAGATAGTATTAACTTATCAAATTTTGATTTAATTAAACAAATACCAGCTTTAACTATAGAATATCCTTTTCTAAAAGAAGTAGATAGTTGTGCTTTAAGATGTGCTTTATTTGATTTAGATAATGGATTCAAAAAATATTTTAATAAAAAAGGTGGTTATCCTAAGTTTAAAGCTAAAGGAGTAAAAGATAGTTATCGTACTAATTATATTAAAAATAAATATAAAGATAAAGTTTATGAAAATATAAAATTAGATTTAATAAATAAAAAGATAATTCTACCTAAATTAAAAGAAGTAAAAATAAGAGGATATAGAAAATTAGAAAGAATAAACGGAAGAATACTTAATGCTACTATATCTAAAGTAGCAGATAAATACTATGTATCTGTATGTATAGAAGAAAATTTAGATATAAAAGAAATAATACCATCAAGTGTTGTAGGAATAGATGTAGGAATAAAAAGCTTAGTAACTACAAGTGCTGGAACTACTTATGGGAATCCTAATTACTTAAATAAGTATGAAAAAAGAATAAAGAGATTACAAAGAGATTTATCTAGAAAAATTAAAAATAGTAATAACTATTATAAAACTAAAATTAAATTAGAAGAAACATATAGAAAACTAAAAAATGCAAGAATTAAAACTAATGAAGAAATAGTAAGTAAAATAGTAAAAGAAAATGATATTATAATAAGTGAAGACTTAAGTATACAAACAATGATAGAAGAAGCAAATAAACACGCAAGAAAATCTATAACTAATTCTACAATGGGAGACATAATAAGAAGATTAAAATATAAATGCACTTGGTTAGGTAAGAAATTTTATCAAGTAAATAGATATTATGCAAGTAGTCAGATATGTTCAAGATGTGACCATAAAGAAATAAAAATGAAAGACTTAACAAAACGTGAATACAAATGTAGTAATTGTGGATTAGAAATAGATAGAGATATAAATGCCAGTATAAATATAATGGTTGAAGGATTATTTAAAAATTATAGATTTAATTAAAAAATATAAATATAAAAAATAAAGTACGGTCGCGACGATCGGAATTTAGGCTTGTGGAGGAGGAAGCTCCAATGAAACAAGAAAATGAATATTTAAATTATTTCATAGTTCTCACTAGGTGACCTGGCTTTAAAACTTATAATAAGGAGGTTTTTATGTTTGATAGATTATTAAAGATTATCAAGAAAGAAGATTTAGATAAACTTAATAACTTAAATATCTTACTAGTAGGTATCGGCGGAGTAGGGGGTTATACTTTAGAAGCTTTAGTTCGAATGGGAGTAGGGCATATTAGTATAGCTGATTATGATGTAGTAGAAGAAAGTAATTTAAATAGGCAAATAATAGCGTTACATTCTAATATTGGTAAGTTAAAAGTAGATGTGGCAAAAAAAAGATGTTTAGATATTAATCCTAATATAGATATTAAACTTATTAAAGAAAAGTTAACTAAAGAAAATCTAGCAAACTTAAATATAAATAATTATGATTATATTATTGATGCTTGTGATACTATTACGGTTAAGATAGAATTAATTAAATTAGCTACCTTAAATAATCTTAAAATTATTAGTTGTATGGGTACTGGTAATCGGTTTGATCCTACTAAACTAGAAATAACGGATATTTCTAAAACTTATAATGATCCATTAGCTAAGGTTGTAAGAAAATTATTAAAAGAAGAGGGGATTAAACATACCAAAGTAGTTTTTAGCAAAGAAAACCCTGTAAAAACACATCAAAAGATTCCCGGGTCGACTAGTTTAGTTCCTAGTGTAGCGGGAATTTTATTAGCTGCGTATGTTATAAATGAAGTTATTTAAGCATTTCGTCGTGAATTTTATTTAAATTATCTTCATATTTATTGGAACAAGGTTGGTAGTAAACTTTGTTTTTTATATTATCGGGTAAATATTGTTGTTTAACATAATGTTTAGGATAGTTGTGTGGATATTTATAGTTAGGATTACCATTATGAATATGGTCAGGAACATTACCGGTCGACCCATTTCTTATATCTTCTAATGCGGCATCAATGCCCATAATGGCGCTGTTACTTTTAGGAGATAAGGCAAGTTCAATCACAACTTCGCCAAGGGGAATTCTCGCTTCCGGAAGGCCCACTAATTCGGCGGTTTCAATCGCTGCTCTAACTTTGGGACCCATTCCAGGATTAGCAAGTCCAATATCTTCATAAGCAATAACACTCATTCTTCTGTAGATACTATCTAAATCTCCGGCTTCAATCATTCTTGCTAAGTAATGAAGGGCGGCATTAACGTCACTGCCGCGAATGGATTTTTGAAAAGCGGATAAAACTTCATAATAACCATCTTCATTTTTGTCGTGAAAGAAAACGGGTTTAGAATTAATCTTTTTAATTAAATCAATGGTAATTTTTTTATCTTGGGAAGCACTATAACTAACGTCCAATAAATTTAAAGCATTTCTAAAGTCTCCACTACTAAGACGAGCAATATATTCTAAAACGGGATCATCAATTTTAATACCTGGTAAGTTAGGTAAAATATTTTTCATACCTTGAATAATGTCTTCAATTGTAAGTTCTTTTAATTCGTATATTTGGCAACGACTTCTAATGGCAGGATTAATTGAATGATAAGGGTTTGAAGTAGTAAGTCCAATTAAAATAATTAAACCAGATTCAATATGGGGTAGTAATAAATCTTGTTTATCTTTATTTAAACGATGTATTTCATCCATTACGACGATCATTTCGCCATACATTTTGGCTTCTTCAATAACGATATCAAAGTCACTTTTATTATTGATGGTAGCATTTAAAAAACGATATTGCATTCCTAATTCATTAATAATGGCATTAGCAATACTTGTTTTACCAATTCCGGGTTTACCATATAAAATCATCGAAAATATTTTTTTATTTTTAACTAAATTATAAATAATACTTCCTTTTCCTACTAGATGTTGTTGACCAACGATATCTGCTAAAGATTTAGGACGTACTTTATTAGCTAGTAATTCCATAACATCACCTTAAGTATTATTATACCGTAAAACTTAAAACTATGCTATAATAAGTATAAGAAAGTGATTATATGAAAGATTTTATTTATTATGATTTATTTAATGAGTATTTTGCTTATTTAAAATATGAAAGAAAACTATCCCAAAATACTTATCTTTCATATAAACAAAATATTAAAACTTGGCAAAATTATTTAACCCATAATAAAGAGATAACTCTTAATGAAAGTAAAGATAATAGTAAAATTATTAAAGTTACAGATACAGATTTACGTAATTTTTTTAATAGTTTAGATTTAGCAAGTAAAAGTAAAGCCCATTATATTACAGTAGTTAATTCTTTTTATAATTATTTAGTAGGAGAAAAGATAATGGATTATAATCCTTGTGAGAATATTAAATCTCCTAAAATACCTAAAAAATTACCAAATTATTTAACGGAAGAAGAAATAAATAATCTTTTAAATATAACTTTAATTACGCCGTATGATTATCGGAATAAAGCGATGTTAGAACTTTTATATGCTTCGGGTTTACGGGTTAGTGAATTAGTGGATTTAAAGATAACGGATATAGATTTACATAATGCTTTAGTAAGAGTTTATGGAAAGGGTAGTAAAGAAAGAATTGTTCCTTTAAATGATTATGCTATTGAGGCTTTAAAGGAATATATAGATAAATATCGGGCATTACTTTTAAAGAATAAGAATAGCGAATATTTATTTATTAATAATGCTTCTAATAAAATATCCAGGCAAGGGTTTTTTAAATTTTTAAAGAAGGAATGTAAGAGGGCAGGGATTAAGAAGAATATCTATCCACATATTATAAGGCATACTTTTGCAACGCATTTACTAGCGCATGGAGCCGATTTACGCGTTATTCAAGTATTATTGGGACACGAAGATATTACAACGACTGAGATCTATACACATATAGAAAATAGTAAAATTAAAAAAGACTACGAGATGTATCATCCCCGTAGTCATAAATAAAGAGGTCAGTATCTTTATTTATTGTTATTTCTGGCACTATTACGTGCATTATTTCTAGCACAATTTTTAGCGTTAGAATTAGCGCTATTTTGAGCACTACTTCTAGCGTTATTATTATTTCGTGCAGAATTTTTGGCATTATTTCTTGCGTTTGACATATTACTTACCTCCCAATATTATTATGGATAGATTAGAAGTATTTATAACGTTTATCTAAAAGTTTTTATGGAATATTTTGACAACCATTTAGGATAAAAGAAGAGGGTAGTTCATATACTTTATTGGTGAAATAAGATGCAAGTAATATTACCTTTTATATTATCTTCGATAGCGGGTTTATCAACTATTATTGGGTGTTTATTTATGTTTGTAAAACCTAAAAATACGAATAAATTTATTCCATTATGTTTGGCGTTTTCTTTAGGGATTATGATCTTAATAAGTATTACCGATTTAATACCATTGTCTTTTATTTCTTTAAATCATAAGTATTCTTTATTTAATACAATTTTAATAAGTATTATTTGTTTTCTTTTAGGGGTGGTATTTACTTTATTTATTAATAAAAAGGTAAAACCACAGAGTGGGGGAAGTTTATATCGAATTGGGATCTTATCGGGAATAGTTTTAGTCTTACATAATATACCGGAAGGAATAGCAACATTTATGAGTTCATATCAAGATATCAGTTTAGGAATTCCACTTACTATTGCTATAATGCTTCATAATATTCCCGAAGGTATTTGTATTGCTATTCCAATTTATTATGCGACCAAAAGTAAATTACAAGCTTTAAAATATACTTTAATAAGTGGTTTATCTGAGCCTTTAGGAGCTTTAATTGCATTTGTAATATTAAAGAATTATATAAATGATTTTACGATTGCTTTGATTTTAATATTTGTTGGAGGGATGATGATTACTTTGTCAATTAATGAAATACTTCCGGAAGCAATAAAATATAGGGAAAATAAATACATCTATTTAGGTTTATTACTTAGTATTATATTAATATTATTAAATACTTGGGTTTTTTAAAGAAGAGATATAAGAATATTAAATTATGAAAAATAAAAGATTAATTTAATTATTGTTTTTATTTAAAAAATTTAGTTTAGAAGAAGAGTAGGAGGAGGAAGATATTATTAAATATATTTATTTTGAGTTTATCGGTTAACATAATATCAATTATACGAAGTTTTATAAAATAAGATTTTATAGGATTTTAAGGCTTAATATTAGGTATTTTATATAATTAATATATTAGATATTTAGTGATTATTTTTAGGATTTTAGATATATTATTTTATTATCATTTTTTAGTTATATTTTAACTATAATGATTTAATTTTTTAAAACATTAAGTGATATCTTATTCATTAAATTATATTTCGATGCATTAAAATGCATCATTAATTATAAGGGATTTAAAAGATATCTTTTTAATAAGTAATTTAATATATAAATAATATTTTGAAATATTTTAGATGAATTTTAAATTTTTTTATATATTAAATTATAATTAAATTAGTTAAATCTTAAATTATATATAGAAAAAGGGATGATAAAAAGAGTAGGTAAACAGGTTATATTACCTATTTATGCCCTACTCCCCTATTCTGCCCTAGTCAGGGTATTTACACTTTATTTACATAAATTAATTTATACTTTGCGAGATTCAATTTCTGCTATTTTTTCAAATACTTCACTAGCATTATCATCGGTTATTTCATTATAACCTAGTTCTCTTAAAGCTTGAAGTTTAATGGTATTTAATTGTTGAGTTCTAGTAAGTTTTTCTTCATTTTTAGCTTCTATTTCTTGGACAAAACGTTTATGGCTATCAGCTAAACGGCTGCGAGAAGCACCTCCAGTATTATATAGAGTTAAGGCTGAATATAAAATGCCTTCAAAAATAAATTGTTTATTTTCATCAAACTTATATTCTTCGGGATTCGTAAAACCGGTTGTTTTACTCATATAACCAAACATATATTTTATTTCAGGAACATTGTCTAATGATTGTAAGGAATGATATAAGTATAAAATAGCATAATAATTTTCTTTATTATTAGAATCAGAAAGTTTTTCTTTTAGTAAGTAGGTTATATCAGATAATAGATTTTGACTTTCTTTATTTAAACCTTTAAAATCAAGATATTCCATATCTGAAGTATTTTTAACTCCTTGATTTAAGCGAGATTCAACAGCCATTAAATAATCGGTTGTTACTTCAATTTTACTAAGACCATCTTCACTACCATCAGCGATATCTAATAATTTAAATAATAGTAATCTTTTTTCTTTAGGCCAGGCATTTAGATCATTTAATTCTAAATAATTATACACCATTTGCCTTGATACTCCTAAATATTTGGCAAGTCTTACTTTTGAGATACCAAGTTCACTAAATAATTCTTTAACTGTTTTCATAAACGTTTTTTCCACCAACCTTAATTACAAACCTATTATATCACAACTACTTTACATGTCAATAATTTATCAATTAAAAAATATAACTTTTAAATTATTGATATTACCAAATATATTTTTATCAAATATTAAAAAGTTATAAATTCTATAACTTTTTACGCAGTCCTAAAGTAGTATCATTATCTAATCCTACGTCTAGATTTACTATTGAATTATCTAATTGTATTCCTCGTGCTATATCAAACATACTACCAAGTATTTTATCATTTTGATCCTTTTTTTGATATACATTAATTAAATAACATATATCATCATATCTTTTTTCAAATTCTGCTTCTTTTAACTTCTCCTCAGTACCAAAATCAGCTTTTTCATTAACTGGAATAGCTCTTTTATATAAAATATATTCCCTAACCAAATTATTTAGCAATACTGTATGTTCTTTTACTCCATTATAATTTAAATTTTTTAATTCTGTAATTTTCATATATACTTTTTTTATAAAAGAGTTATTTTTTAAAGCAAATTCTAATTTAATTATTTCCAGTTTAGAATTTATTTCTCCTATTCTAGCACCAATTTCTAATTCCCTAGAATTTAACATCGGTTCAGTAGCTAACTTCCTTTTAACTTGGATATT
>CANQHW010000014.1 GCA_947623855.1 uncultured Bacilli bacterium
CCGGAACATTTTCCATCTTTTCTATCCCAATATAAACTTCCGGTTGTTCCAGTGGCATTATATTGGTTTGTACTATATCCTGGGTTTAATAACATCATTAATCTGGAATCGGTCCAATCGTTACTTCCATAGCTTGAATCTGATGATCCCGTTCCACTTCCTTTATTATCCCATACCAGATAATTAGGTAATGGTTCATTTCTTATGATTTTGACTAAATTTTGGGTACCATTACTTTCGGTTTCGACGTTGTTCATTAATCCTATAATCCGCCATAATTCACAATGATCAATAGCATTATCTTTAGTTAATCCTGAATAGGTATCACAGTTAAACCAGATATAATTTTTGACTGTTGCATTTGGTCCATAATATCTTAAGTTTTTATCATCTGTATCATCTTTAGCAATATCTACCCCATTTTCGTTAATTACGTTGCTAAGGAGTTGGCCCCGGGGGGGGGGGTAGGAGCAGTATATGTATATAATGATTGATCTTGTAAAGTATCTACTACTATTTTAAAACTTGCTTGTTTATCACTACCAGCATTATCATTTTGATCAGGATTTTCTTCATCTTTTTTAAATTTAAATGTTAAAGTATATTCATGTTTATAATCATTTTGATGTTCTGTATCATCTCTATCATATATATCTTTATCAACTAAAATATATCCATTTGTTTCTCCAGAAGCAGGTAATATAATCTTTGAAGTAGGAATATCTACTCCATCCTTTGCTAAACTAACCTCTAAATCTCCTCTATCTACAAAAGTATTATTTGATACATCTAATCTAATATTATATCTTGTAGGTAAATTCCCTGTATTTTCTACAGTAAATTTCTTTGTAACATAATCTCCTGGTATAAAATTAGTTACATTTACTTGATTACTATCACTAAACGTTATCTCCATCGTCCCAGCATTAATAACCATCGCCTCTGCATCTTCATTACCAATTATTTGAGTAGTAAAAAATGCATAACTAACACTACCTACAGATAATATACATATTGTTATGGCACATATTACCAATAACATAGCTTGTCTATTCAAATATTTCATATATACCTACTTTCTATCATAAATTAATTATACCGCAATATAAAATTTTATACAATATTTTTTAATAAAAAAAAGGATACCTAAAATATTAAGTATCCTTATCCATTAATATCGTTAGTACAATAATACTAGATTGATATTAATATTTAGAAGCATATATTAAATGCTTCTAATAGTATTATTACTTATTTTATTGTTTTTATTTTGGCAGTTTCTGCCAATTTCTCTTGCTCTGTCTGAGCATTTAAAGCCATCCCTATCACAAAAATATATGCCAGTAAATAAACCCATAACATTAATACCACAATATTGGCAAGCCCTCCATAAAAAACACTATAATGCGCATAATGGGAAATATAATATGAATATACCGCCGTAACAATAATCCATCCAATAGAAGTAAATATAGCTCCATAATTAACATACTTACTAGGAATTACTCTATCCGGAGCCATCGTATAAATAATCTTTATAAACAAGAAAATAATTAACCAAGATACCGGTCCCCTTAATATTAAAAATATTAACTCTATATTCTTTGTAACCGTACTATCTAAATTAACATACTTAATCATCTCAATAATCTTTTCTCCAAATAAAGGAACTACTAAAACGAAAACAAATAAAAATACAATAAAAAATGTCATTACTAAAGCTTTAATCCTTCTTTTTAAATACCCTTTATCCGGAATATTATATATCGCATTACTAGTAACAATCATCGAAGAAGCTCCATTACTCGCTATAAAATACCCCACAGCTAAAGATATAAAGAAACCTATTCCCATATTAACCCCAGATATATCATTAATTAATAATTTAGCAACACTACTCCCAAAAGCCTTAGTTAAAAACTCCGATATAAACCCAATCGATAAATTAAGAAAAGAAGCCCCATACATAATTAATGTAATCAAAGGTACTACTGATAATACAAAGAAAAAAGCTAATTGACCAGGTAATACTAACATCTCTGGTCTCCAAAAAGCTTTCCAAAAGTTTACAAAAAACTTTTTAATCTTTTCCTTCATAATCTACTCCTCATACTTAACTTGTTTTTGCATCTTCATATCATCAACCGCTTCATTAATCGCATCTTCTATCATCTTCGTATCATCTAAAATCATACTATAAGTAATCGTAACCCCATAATCATGTGGTAACTCTTTAATCTCTTTATATAACTTCCTAATATAACTCGTAACTTGTTTACTAGTATATTCCACTAAATATATCATAAACTCATTTCCATTAGTTCTTATAATATCACTATTATCTAACTGTGTCTTAATTAAAATATTCGCTGCTGCTTTAATTTGTTTATCTCCCTCTTCATAACCTAAAGTATCATTTATCTCTTGAATCTTATCTAAATCTACAATAATAATTGCTTGCGGATAAATCGTATTCTTATTCCACTTCGCAATATTCTCATTTAAATAATTTCTATTCTTTAAAGAAGTTAATTGATCAATATACCGTATTTTATCCGCCTTCTTAATCCTCTTACTTATTGTTACTTTCTTCCCTCTTTTATAAATAAAATACATTACTATAACTGCTCCTAAAATTATATATAAAGAATACTTCGCAATCGTCCCTAAAAAAGTACCTTCTCTTAAAGTAACATCATGATTATATAACCCTCTTGTAATCATCTCTTCCGGATCTAAATAATTAACATAACTATTAAAAAACTTACTTAAAACATTACTCTCTCTAAACTTAAAATTATAATCTGTATCTAACTTCCCCTCATATCTTAAAGTATAACTCTTAAACTTAGATCCTGCATAATAATTATAAGTCTCTCTATCTAAAACAATAATCTTGTTCTTCTTAACAATCTTAAATAAATTATTTAAACTACTATAAGTATTTAACTTAATCCCACTAATATTCTTTAAATCATCTATAACCACCGAATTTTCTAAAGCATAAACCTCTCTATCTCTTAGCCCCTCTAAAGAAGTAATAACCACATCATCCTCTATCGGTGCTATAATCACATAATTAATTTGCATCCTACTATCAATATTATAATACGTACTATCTATATTAAAATAATCAAAATAAATATCAATCTTCTTATTTAAAGCCTTCTTTAAATAAGAAGCACTCTTATATCTTGTAAAATTAAACTCTACTCCACTAAAATCACTAAAACTCTTTAAATATTCTCCAACTATTCCTCCATAATTTCCCCCCATTAAGATCTCATATGGACTATTGGAAACAAAACCATAATCATAAATATTCGCCGTTAAAGCATCAATATCCTTATTACTTAAAGATAACGCCTCTGTAAAATCCGTATACATATTTCTATATATACTATCCCTTAAATCCTTTTTCCAACTATTATAATACTTCTTAATAATCCCACTCATCGGATTATTAATATCCATCTCATAAACAAAATACTCTTTAATATCATTTAAATGTTTAACAATAACATAATTATTACTTAAAATCTCATCAATATATTCATTCCTTGGTACTAAAATATACTCTATAACATCATTATGAAAATCATTAAATAAACTATTACTATCCTCATAACCTACCCCTTCATCCAACATAATAAAACTATTTAAATAATCCTTATCTTTATTTAAATACCCAATATTTAAACTCTTAATAACATCTCTTTCAATAATCTCTTTATCTTTACTAACTAAAACATAATGATCCTCAGCAAAAACCAAACTATTATCAGTTAAACTATTCGTTTCCTTAAAAACATTAACCGCTGCCTCTCCCGTAATAACCGGATTTATCCTTAAATTATACTCACTACTAAAATCCGTTAAAAAATCATAAAAAACCCCATGTCCATTCTTCCCATAAATATTTACATCATTAATAACATTAACATTTTGAACAGTAGTTAAATTATCATTAATCCATCTTTTCTCATCAACTGTTAACTTATTCTCATCATTTACTAAGAAATAAGTAACTATTCCTCCTACTATTAAAATACCTATAATAAACGATATTATAATAGCTTTCTTATTTGCTTTCATAATATATTATTGCTCGCTTTCTTCTTTGCTCGTAACCGGATTATTATTAATCCAACTAATCTTTTCCTTACCAGCCTTCTTCGAACCCCACATATTAAGCCCTTCGCTAGCTTCTGTTTTATCCTCTAAAAGAGTAAACCCTATATCATAATTTTCTTGTTCCTCTTTACTAAACTCATCTAATATTGCTACGGCCACACTTTGTGCTTCCACTAAAGATACCTCATCATTAAAATTAATAGTAATATCAATCCTACACCCTATAACATCAATATGTGCACTCTTAACTAACTTATTTTCTTCTAACTTACTAACAACCGCATCCTTATGTTTCTTAGTAATTGGTAAATCTTCAATCTTCTCTAAACTATCTCCATATTTATCACTACCATTACCAAAATAAAAATATTTAAATAACAACGCCGTAGAAATAATCATACAAACTATAACTACTATTGCTAAAATAACCAAAACTCTATTTTCCCGGTAAAACTTTTTCATTTTCCACCTCATTAGTAGCCTTATTATACTACATTTCAATTTATTCTTCAATACAAGAAAAATGAAAAAGGAATTAGACTTTCTCTAATTCCCCTAATTCCGTTAAAATATTTTTTAAATCTTCTTCATCCCAAATAGTTATTCCTAAAGCTAAAGCTTTATCATATTTACTACCTGGACTATCCCCAACAATTACTACATCAGTTTTCTTACTAACTGACCCAATAACACTTCCATCATATTTCTCAATTATTTTTTTAATCTCATCTCTTCCCATAAACGAAATAGTTCCTGTAATTACAAACTTTTTATGCGTAATTCGTGCATCTTCCCTACTTTCCCCCGAAATATATTCCATATTTATACCTATCTCTTTTAACTTGTTAATAAGATCTAAATTATCAACACTCCTAAAATATTCATATATATTTACGGCTAAAACTTCTCCAATATCTACAATATTAATTAATTCTTCTTTTGAAGCCTTAATTAAATTATCCATATTTTTAAATCTTTTAGCTAAAATCCTAGCATTTTTAGCTCCAATACCACTAATCCCTAATCCAAATAATAACCTTTCTAAAGAATTATTTTTACTATTTAAAATACTTTGTAATAAATTATTAACACTCTTATTCCCAAACCCTTCTAACTCAATTAATTCATTTTTTCTTTCTTCTAAATGATAAATATCCACAATACTCGTAATAATCCCCATATTGTAAAAGTCTTCCATAATTCTTTCTCCTAAACCATCAATATTCATGGCCCCCCGAGAAACAAAATGAATTAAAGCATTAATATTTCTTGCAGGACATTTCTCATTTGGACAAAATAAATCAATATTACTACTAGATGGTACTAACTTTTCTCCACATATTGGACAATGCCTAATCATTTGATATTCTTCTAAATTATCTTTTCTTCTTGTAAGAATTGGTTCTACAACCTCCGGTATAACATCTCCCGCTTTTCTAATGGAAACAATATCCCCAATTCTTAAATCCTTCTCTTTAATATATGCATAATTATGTAAAGTAGCTCTTTTTATCGTACTACCAGCTACTTTAACCGGTGCTAATACCGCATTTGGAGTAATTTGACCAGTTCTTCCTACCGTACAAATAATATCTTCTAATTCCGTATATACTTCTTCCGCCGGAAACTTATAGGCTATCGCCCATTTAGGATACTTAACCGTACTCCCTAAAATTCTTTGATAACTTAAATCATTTACTTTAATAACTATTCCATCTATATCATAAGGTAGACTTGGTCTTTTAACTGTCCATTCGTCAATATAATGTAAAACTTCGTCAATATCTTTACACTTAGTTATATTAGGATTCGTTGGAAGTCCATTTTCTCTTAATAACTCAATTGTTTCATAATGCGTTTTTAAATTTGTTACTGGCACATGATATAAAAACATACTTAAATTTCTTTCTTTCGCAATCTTACTATCTAACTGTCTTACCGACCCCGCCGCTGCATTCCTAGCATTTTGAAATAAACTTTCTCCTTTTTTAGCTCTTTCTTCATTAAGTTTATTTAAAACTTCCTTTTTCATATATATTTCTCCCCGAACTTCTAAATCAATCGGGTCTTTTAATTTTAAAGGTAAATCTTTAATAGTTTTAACATTATGAGTAATATCTTCTCCAACAATCCCATCCCCTCTGGTCGCCGCTCTTTTAAATACCCCTTTTTCATACTCTAAAGATACCGCTAAACCATCTATCTTAAGTTCACATACGTATTCCGGATTATCTACTTCTTTTCTTACCCTTTTATCAAACTCTTTTACTTCCTCTTCATTAAATACATCCGCTAAACTAAACATTTGCGTTGTATGTCTTACTTTAGTAAAAGCACTTATTACTTCGTTACCTACTCTTTTAGTAGGAGAATCCTTTCTAACATATTCTGGATACTTTTCTTCTAACTTTATTAATTCATCCATTAAACTATCATATTCATTATCCGTCATCGTTGGTTCATCATTTACATAATACTTTACATTAGCTTCCTTTAATTCCTCTACTAACTTATCTATTCTCTTTTGAATATCCATATATCCTCCTATAACTTACTAATTCCTTTATGATTCTTTAATAACTTTTTAATCCCCGTCTTTTTATCAAAAGCTACCGTAATTATTTCCTTTTCTACTGCTATTACTACCCCTTTACCATAAGAAGTATGCATTATTACATCCCCACTTTTAAAATCATCCGAAGTATTTTTATACATACTCTTTATTGGCATTACTTCTTTACTTTCTTCTTTAACTCCCACTACATCTAATAATTCCGGATCAATCTCTTTAATAAATCTACTCGGCATATTTACCTGTTCATTACCATATAATCTTCTTCTTTTAGCATTACTTAAATAAAGCCTTTCTTTAGCTCGCGTAATCCCTACATAACAAAGCCTTCGCTCCTCTTCAATTCCCCCTTCTTCAAAGAAAGAATTTTGATGCGGAAAAATCCCTTCTTCCATTCCAATTAGAAATACGGCTTTAAACTCTAACCCCTTCGCACTATGCATCGTCATTAACGTTACCGCATCCTCCGTAGTTTGATGCTCCGCCATGTCCGCAATTAAACTAATTTCTTCCAAAAAATCACTTAAATTAACATTTCCTGTTCTTTCTTCAAATGATGTTGTAATAGATCTAAATTCCATTAAGTTTTCTAACTTTAAATCTCCATCTAACGAAGTATTATTTTCATACATTGCTTTAATCCCTGATTTTTCTAAAACTAAATCAATAACTTCCGTTAAAGATAAATTTTCACTCATCCTTTGTAATTCTAATATTAATTCTTTAAATTGTAATTCTTTTCCACTATCTATTGCTTCAAACATACTTATATTATTTTCTCTAGCTTTAATAGCAATATTTTCTAATGTCTTTTCTCCAATACTTCTTTTCGGTACATTAATAACCCTTCTTAAACTAATATCATCATGTATATTAACCATTAACTTTAAATAACATAATAAATCTTTTATTTCTTTTCGTGCATAGAAATAATAACTACCTACTACTTTATAAGGTATATTATCTTTTATAAACATCTCTTCTACTAATCTTGATTGCGCATTCGTTCGATATAATACCGCAATATCTTGATAATCATAACCTTCTAATAATAAATGTTTTACTTCTTCTAATACTAAAGTTATTTCATGTTTTTCATCATAACTTCTAATATATTTAACCTTAACCCCATCCCCCTTACTACTCCATAAATTCTTCTCTTTTCTTTCTTTATTATGTTTAATAACCGAGTTAGCAGTATCTAAAATATACTTCGTACTCCGATAATTTTCTTCTAAAGGAATAACTAAAGCATCTTTATAATCATGTTCAAAATTTAATATATTATGAAAATTAGCCCCCCTAAATTTATATATTGATTGATCAGGATCTCCTACTATAAAAATATTTTGATACTTTTTAGCTAATAACTTACTTAATTTATATTGTACTTCATTAGTATCTTGATACTCATCTATTAAAATATATTTATATCTTTCTTGATAACGCTCTAATACCTCACTATTATTCATAAAAAGTTTAACTGGTAACAATAATAAATCATCAAAATCAACCGAATTATTTTGTTTTAAGATCTTTTCATATTCATAATATACTTTCTCCGCAATCTTTTCCGGAGGAGTATTAAAAAATTTACTAATCTCCCCTTCACTTAACATTTCATTTTTAATAAAACTAATTCTATTTCTAACATATGAAGGAGCACATTCTTTACTATCCACTCCCATATCTTTTAATATTCTTTTTATTAAAGTTAAAATATCATCACTATCTATTATTGTAAAATTATTATCTAATCCTAATAGTTTATAATTTTCTCTTATAATTCTTACTCCCAAAGAATGGAATGTTCCTACAAAAGCTTCATTATCTGGTACTATTAAATTTAATCGATCCCGCATTTCTTTCGCAGCTTTATTTGTAAATGTAATAGCAAGTATCCGATATGAAGGTATACCATTTTCTATTAGATTAGCAATCCTCGTTGTTAATACTTTCGTCTTCCCCGACCCTGCCCCTGCTAAAACTAAACAAGGTCCTTCCATATGTCTAACTGCCTCTAATTGTTTATCATTAAGTCCATCTAATAAGTTCATTATTACCACCTACTCTTATTATATCATCTAAACTTATCTCTTAAAAGACTTGACATTTTAAAATAAATTATCTTTTACTTATTGAAAAAATAATTAATTTATGTTATTATGTATCTAATGAAGGAAACTTCATATAATAAAAAAGGAGCATTTTAGTTTTGATACGCTAGAATGCCTACCTAATTATGGTATTGGCATTAAATCCCTGCAAAGATTTAGTGTCGTTTTCTTTTATTGTATTTTTAATATTGAAACCAATATTATCAACAATACTAAGATTATGACTATGTTTTCTAGAATACTTTTTAAAGATGTTTTTTTCCGCATAATCATTACCACCTTTCATTTTTAAGAGGTGGTAGACACTCCAGCAACTATAATACTCCTAAAATCAATTATACTCTTGTTTACAGCAAATAACAAGTTATTTTTTGCAAAAAAATATTGAAAATATTTTTAATTTATGCTATTATGTATGTAGTGAAGTAAAACTTCATATAATAAAAAGGAACATTTTAGTTTTGCGATACTAAAATGTCTACCGTTTTTGGGGCAGGCATTTAACCTATTTGGTTAAGTGAATAATTTAGCACTCTCAAATGCTTTTTAGAGAGTGCTTTTTAATATTTATACAACTCTTTTTATATTAAAATATTTAAGTAAATGTTTCCTTATAAAATCAATTGGTATAACACTAAATGCTAATATCGTTACAAAGATAAGTTCTAAAGGTAATAAACCATAAGTTCTAAATAAATCTCCTCCAAAATAAATTAAATATATTTGGATAATACTTATCATACAAAATATTGTTAAAAATACTTTATTTTGTAATAAATTAGCTAATAAATTATATCTTGTCGTACGAGAAGAAAAAGCATTAAATATTCCAATAAAGATAAATAAAGCAAAATAAGCAGTCATAAAATATTCACTCTCACTTCTTATAAATACTTTAAATATTGGAAGCTTTAAAAATAAAATACATAAAATACTAGAATAAGCTCCCGTAAATATTATCTGACTTAACATATATGAAGACATTATCGGTTCATTTTTATCCTTAGGAGGTTCGTCCATATACTCTTTTAATGGTGGTTCAAAAGAAAATGCCACCCCTGCAAAAGTATCCATGATCATATTGATCCATAACATTTGAATAATGGTTACTGGTGTTGAGACCCCAATTAACGGTCCAATAATAGCTACTACTAAAGCTGCCATATTAACCGTTAACTGATAAATTATAAATTTTCTAATACTTTTAAATATTGTTCTCCCATAAAGAATCGCCTTTGCAATCGAAGCAATATTATCATCTAAAATAACAATATCTGAAGCTTCCTTACTAACCTCTGTTCCACTACCCATAGCAAAACCCACATTCGCTTTCTTTAAAGCTGGTGCATCATTTACCCCATCCCCTGTCATACCTACTACTAAATCATTACTTTCTAATACTTTTACTAACCTACTCTTATCACTAGGTAATGCTCTAGCTATAACCTTTAAATTAGGATAAATTTTAATTATTTCTTCATCACTTAATTTAGCTAAATCTGTACTTGTAATCGCAATATCTTCATCCCTATAGATTATCCCTACTCTTTTAGCTATTTCTTTTGCTGTTAACAAAGCATCTCCCGTTACCATAATAACATTAATCCCCGCCCCCTTTATTGTCTTAACCGCCTCATAACTTTCTTTTCTTATTTCATCTTCAATAACTAAAATACCTAAAAAAGTTAAATTATCTAACCTATTATTATAATCTTCCTTCATTGCTAATACTAAAACTCTTGCATTTAAAGAAGCATAATAATTAATAGTTTGATATATCTTTTCTCTATCTATTCTTTTCTTAGTTAAAGAATTATAACTATAACTACATTTAGGAATTAAAACTTCAGGAGCACCCTTAAAATAAGTAATATTACCCTCTAATGTAACACTACTATACTTCTTACTACTATTAAACGTTTCTTTACTAATAATCTTTTTATTACCTTTATTACTCCCTACAAAAGATAATATAGCTTTATCCGTTTGATTACTCCCTACAATATTCCCCTCTAAAGATATACTACTAGCATTATTATAAGATAACGAAGTCGTAAGAATATCTAAGTATTTAAAATCATTAATCCCTTTTAAATTTTTATAAACAATAAAATTAGTATCAATAAAATTAGTTACTCTTAAATTACCCGAAGTTATAGTTCCCGTTTTATCCGTAAGTAAAACATTTAAACTCCCTGCTGTTTCTATCCCAACTAACTTTCTTACTAAAACATGTTCTTTTAACATTCTTTTCATATTAGAAGATAAAACTAAAGTAATCATCATTGGTAATCCCTCTGGTACTGCTACTACTATAACTGTAACTACTAAAGTTAAAGCATATATTAAATAACTAAACATTACCTTAAAATTAGATAAAGTACCCATAATTAAAGTAGGATTAAAATTATTATCAATGACTATCTTGGAAAATAAATAAGAAAGCGTTACTAAAGCTGCTCCCACATATCCAATTTTACTAATAAATTTAGCTAAACCTCTTAAACGTATTTTTAAAGGACTATCAGGTTCTTTTTCTTGTATCTCTAAAGCTAACTTCCCATAAGTTGTATTAACACCTACCCCTGTTACTTCCATTACCCCTTCTCCATCATATATAATTGAAGAACGATATATCATATCTTTATTAGTACTTGTCTTTTTAATCTCTTTACTTTCTCCATTTAAATCTTTTTCACTTACCGATAAATTACCTTTAATTAAATATCCATCAGCAGGTACTTTATCCCCCGCATTTAAAATAATAATATCTCCTACTACCACATCTTTCTCTAATATTTCTAAAACTACCCCATTTCTTTTAACTTTACAAGTAGTTCTACTAGCTTCTTCTTGTAATCTTATAAAAGCTTTTTCACTTCCATATTCACTAATACTCGAAATAAAAGATGCTAAAAAAATTGCAATTAAAATTCCAATTGTTTCAAACCAATCAAAATATTCAAATAATACTACTACTTTTATAGCTAACGCTATAAGTAGTATCTTTATTATAGGATCTCCTAAAGATTCTAAAAGTAAATGGATAAAACTATTTTTATTTGTTCTAATTATTTCATTACTACCATACTTCTTACGACTTATACTAACTTCATTATTAGATAGTCCGTTCATAATAATTATTACGTATTTCCTCCTTACATATTAAATGTATGAAGAAATACTTTATTTAAGTACATCTAAAAAAGAAAGATTTACTCTTTCTTTATCATGGAACTAAGATATAAGGACTTCCTTCACTTCCATTTCCTTTCCCGCTCTTTATTTTTACACTGGATAAGAGATATAAAGACGGGTGGACGCCTAACGTATGGGTCGCGAGTTCGGAGTCTACGTTACCGTAGCCGTCTACATATAACACGCTGGCGGAGCCGATCGGCGTTATTGTCCATTGTGTACTATTAAGTAACCAATCATTCCCCGCACAATCGGTACGTGCCGTTGCATCTCTATCTGAACTCCAATTATACAATATTGTATCTAAACATTTCTGTCTGTTATATGTTTCTCCTCCACTTGTTGCATATCCATAATCACTGGGATACATTAAGCCGATTAGATTGTCATAGTGATTAGCATTTGAACCATATACTGTTGTACTTCGTTCGGCTTCATAAAATTGAGATGTTGTTACATTACTATAACTTTTTGGGCCTCCTAAATCCCATACTACTTTCTCTATCATGGCTTTACTCGCTGTGGTTATTCCTTTATGGGTGTTACTATCTGTGTCTGTAAATGTATATCCATTTTTTAAATAATAACTTGTACTATTTAAAAAACTTGTGTTTAATTGCGCTTTCGCCCAATTGTTGACATTTGAACTATGCCATGCTCTACTTCCTAAACTATCCGCCCGAATTATTTTTACATCATCAACTATTCGATATTTTCCTGACGTTCCTTCAGTTACTGTCATTAATCCAACAATTCGCCATCTCTCACATTGAGACGCCGCACTACTTTGAGTTAAATTAATATAATCATCACAGTTAAACCAAATATAGTTATTTGGAGTTGCTCCGATATATCTTAAATTATGTCCCGTTGAGTCATCTTCTGCTATATTTGCTACTTCCAATCCATGTTTAGCTATACATTCGTTTAAAGGCATATTATCAGTACACACATCAGATAAAGATGGAATAGTTCCCTTTTTAAATAATATTGTACATTTATTAGGACCGGTTGAATTTAAATCTAATGACCATGTTCCATAATTCCAGGTTGCAGTAGTTACACCCTCATTATCACAATTTATTCCACTATATATTAATCCTTCATCTTTATTAGGAAAAGTAGTTCTATTTCCTTCTTCTCCTTCTACTTTAACAGCTAACTCTATATCTTTTCTATTTATTTTAACTTTTGTATAGATTATTCTTCTAGAATATCTTACTTGATAAAATGCATAAGATGTTCCTACTACGGCGATGATTAATAACAGAAATGAAAAGAATATAAATCTATTCCTACCTCCATGTTGTATTTTCTTTAATTCTCTTTCCGGATTAAATCTAAACATACCATATTACCTACTTTCTAAAAGTAGTATAACACAAAATGTCGTATTTTTGTATATTTTTTAATATTATTTTAAATAATGCGAAAATTAAAATGGTGATTAACATGATTGGGGAAAGACTTTCAGACATTAGATTCGACGCCAATCTAACTCAAATAGAAATGGCTAAAATATTAAAAACATCCCAAGCTAACTATTCTAGATGGGAAAGTAACAAGGAATTAATACCCTTAAAAAAATTAAATTTATTATGTAATTATTTTAAAATTAATATGGATTATGTTATTGGAATAACTAAAGATAATAAAGGAAATGGTATACATAATCTTGACAATAAAATAGTAGGAAATAATTTAAAAATCGTAAGAAAAAATAATAATATAACTCAATTAGAATTAGCTAATATGCTTAATACAACCCACTCTACTATTAGTGCTTATGAATCAGGGAAAACTAAATTATTAACAATATTTGCTATAGAAATAGTTAAAAAATATAATATATCTCTAGATTGGTTATGTGGAAGAATTAAATAACAATTCTTCCCTTTTTTATACAATAAAAAAGAATGAGAAAAATTCTCACTCTAGTTCACTACAAAAATTCCAGAGCCTTGACTTCAAGAATGCCACAAGCCGAATCGTTCCTCACCGGCAAGGTACTCCATCACGCCACTATGATGTATGGGGAACCCGCACTTCCATCTCCTTCCCCGCTCGAGATCATGGTGTTGGATGTCAGAT
>CANQHW010000015.1 GCA_947623855.1 uncultured Bacilli bacterium
GTTTATGGATGCTTGTGTTAAGGGCAAACTTAATATTATTGTTTGTGGCGGAACTGGTAGTGGGAAAACAACGCTTTTAAATATTTTAAGTGGGTTTATTTCTGATCACGAAAGAATTATTACGATTGAAGATGCGGCGGAATTAAAATTAAATCAACAACATGTTATTTCTTTGGAAACACGAACCACTAATTATGATAGTGAAGGGGAAATTACGATTAGAGATTTAGTAAGAAACTCTCTTCGGATGCGTCCTGATAGAATAATCGTAGGAGAAGTTCGGGGTAAAGAAGCTTTCGATATGTTACAAGCGATGAATACAGGTCATGATGGATCTTTAACCACGTTGCACGCCAATGGACCGATTGATGCGTTAAACAGATTAGAAACTATGGTTTTAATGAGTAATTTAGATATCCCTATTAGAGCAGTAAGAGAGTATATTAATAATGCTATCGACTTAGTAATTAATATTGATAGAATGAGTGATGGGAAAAGAAAAGTTACCAGTATTTGTGAATTAGTAGGGTTATCTAATGATGAATTAGAATTAAAAGAAATATTTGCTTTTAACCAAAAAGGTTTAACGGAATCTGGGGAAGTTGATGGAGAATATGTGTTATATAAACGAGTTCCGGAAGTATTAAAGAAACTTAAATCACGGGGAATTCATGAAGTAGATGATATGTTTGTGGGGTTTAAAAAATAAATAAAAAGAGGTGAATAACAATGAATAATGGGGAATTTATCTTAAGTATTTTTATTGTCCAAGTAGTAAGTATTTTAGTTTTATTAGGGATAATTATTTATTTATTAAAATCTCAAAAAGCGATTAAACGGGAAAAAAGATTAGGTAAGTTTGCTATTTATTCAGTTGTTGATACCGAGGCTAGTTATTTTGATAAATTAGAAAATTTTATTTGGAAGTTAATTCATAAATTAGGAAATATTTTTAAGAAAAGTAAAGTTTTAGCTAATTATGCGAAACATTATGAAAAGTATATTACTTATGAACAAAGAGATTTTAGAAGTGGTATTGATTATATTGCTATGAAGTTTTTGATAAGTATTAGTTTAGTAGGATTAAGTGTTTTAACTGTAATGTTTCAATATATAAAAGTAGGGGGACCATTTTTTATCTTAGTATTTTTAATTGGATTTTTCTTACCAGATATTGTTCTTACTATAGAGTATCATAAAAAGAGAAAACAAGTAGGAGAAGATTTATTAAAAGCGATTATTATTATGAATAATAGTTTTAAATCAGGAAGAAATATTATGCAAGCAATTGAGATTGTTAAAAGAGAGTTAGATGGTCCGATTAAAGATGAATTTTCCAAAATTTATATGGATATGACCTATGGGTTAAGTTTAGAAGTTGTTTTTGAAAGATTTTATGAGCGGATTAAATTAGAGGATGCAAAGTATATAGCTAGTTCTTTAACTTTACTTAATAAAACAGGAGGAAATATTGTTAAAGTATTTGGGTCGATTGAAAAAACTTTTTATGATAAGAAAAAATTACGGGATGAATTAGAGAGTATGACAGCTTCTTCAGTTTTTGTATATCGGGTACTTACTATTTTACCTTTTGCTTTTGTAGCTTTAATAAGTTTTTTAAATCCAACATATTTTTTACCACTTATTACAACCCCTATAGGAATATTAGTTTTATTTATAATTTTAATTATTTTTATGCTTTATGTCTTAGTAATTAAAAAAGTATTGAAGGTGGATATTTAATATGAAAAGAAATAATTTAGTAAGAAAGATTTATAAGAATACTACAATAAATAAAATTAATAAAAAGATTAAATTATTAGGGGTGAATTGTTCTTATAATACGATTGATTTTTTAAATACCAGATTAATTTTATGTTTAGTTGTTTTTGGAGTTTTTTTAGTAATAAGTGAGTATGGGTATATTTTAGCACCAATTGCTACAATATTAACCCATTATGGGATGGAGTATTTTTGTTTAGATAGAAAGATTAAGCAAAGAAAAGAGGATTTAGAAGAAGAAGCGTTATTCTTTTTTGAGGTATTAGCTTTGACGATTGAAAGTGGAAGGAATTTAAAAGGGGCTTTGGATATGACAGCTAGTAATGTTAAAGGAAAACTGGGGGAGGAATTTAAAAAGACTTTAAGTGAGGTAGGACTTGGGAAAAGTTTAGTGGAAGCTTTAAAAGATATGAAACAAAGAATACCTAGTGAACATGTTAATAACGTTATTTTAAATATTACGGAGTCTTGTATATTTGGTAATAATATTGTAGAAAGTTTATATAATCAAGTTGATTATTTAAGAGATAAAAAATTATTAGATATTAAAGCTTCAATTGGGAAGATGCCGATTAAGATTAGTGTTATATCGGTTATATTCTTTGTTCCTTTAATGATGCTTATAATTTTATCACCGATAGTGATTCAGTTGTTTTTACAATAAATTCCCTTAAAATGGGGAATTTTTTTTATGCTTTAAAAATTTTTTTAAAAAATTTTTCTAAAAAAGAAGGAAAATGGGGTGTAAACTGCAAATATATATAATAGAGGGATAAATTTAAGGGAAAGATATTTACTTAAATTTATTTTTTTATAGGAGGAAGAAAAAATGGAAGAATTATAGAAAACTTGAGAAGAATGATTTTATGTTTGTTATCCAATTTCGTCGACACTGTCGGCGAAAATTGAGTTGGAGTTATTATTTAGAACTTTTTAATGTAAAAGAGGAAACTATAAGGAAGTTCTGTATGCTAGAATGCATTAGAGAATTAATCGAAAGTAGTAAGAAAAAAGCTTATATAGCAGTGAATACTATTTTATTAGATTTATACTGGCATATAGGAAAAAATATTGTTAATAACTTGCAAGAAGGAGAAAAAAGAGCAAAATATGGGCAATATATATTAGAAAGTTTATCTAGAAAGTTAACAAGTACTTATGGGAAAAATTTTTCTAAGAGAAATCTGGAAAGAATGAGAAAATTTTATGTTTGTTATCCAATTGCGACAACAATGTTGTCGCAATTGAGTTGGAGTCATTATCTAGAACTTTTAAAAGTAAAGGATGAAAATATAAGAAACTTTTATATGTTAGAATGTATTAATAGTAATTGGGATGTTAGAACTTTAAGAAGGATGATTAAATCGCATTTATATGAAAGATTATTAACATCTAAGGATGATAATAAGTTAGCAGTACAAGGAAATGTTATTAATACTAGTAAAGATTTAATAAAAGATCCATATGTATTAGAGTTTTTAAATTTAGATACTAATTATAAAGAAAAAGATTTAGAAAGAGAAATAATAAATCATTTAAAAGAGTTTTTATTAGAATTAGGTAAGGGATTTATGTATGTAGGTAGTGAAGTACCTATAAGAATTAAAAAGGAAATATATTATGTTGATTTAGTATTTTATAATCGAATATTAAAATGTTTTGTGATAATAGAGCTTAAAAGAGGAAGTATAACTTCGAAAGATATAGGGCAAATAAATGCTTATATAAATTATTATGATAAACATATGAAAGAAAAGGAAGAGAATAAAACAGTAGGAATCTTACTTGCTAAAGAGAAAGATAAAACGATAGTAAGATATGCTTTACCAAAGAATAGTAAGATATATTTGTCGATATATTTACTTAATTTACCAAGTAAAGAAGAATTAATTAAAGAGGTAGAGATAGTTGATTAGAAAAATAATTTAAATTAAGGAGGAAAAGATGGAAAATGTTAAAGAATTGTTAGGAAAGTATAAATTATATTTAGTTATGGGAGGAGTTATTTTAATTATTTTATGTTGGTTTTTGGGAACGAATAAAGAAGAAGATATTGAGATAGAAAGTGAAGAAATAATTACTAAGGAACCGTTAGAAGAGAAAGAAGAAGTATTAAAGTTTAAAATTGATATTAAGGGAGAAGTAATGAATCCAGGGGTTTATGAAGTAGAAGAAGGAATGATTGTTAATGATGCGATAGATTTAGCGGGAGGATTAAAAGAAGATGCTGATACAACAGATATTAATTTAAGTCAAAAACTAGTTAGTGAAATGGTTATAGTTATAAGTACGAAAGATAAAAGAGAAAGTACTTTTGAAAGTAAAGTTAGTGTAGGAAGTATTACTAGTAATAAAGTAAGTGATAGTAAGGGAAAGGTATCGTTAAATAAGGGAACATTAGAAGAATTAATGACTTTAACCGGAATTGGAGAAGCTAAAGCAAAAAATATTATTGAATACCGGAGTGTAACTCCTTTTACAAGTATTGAAGAAATAACTAAGGTTAAGGGGATTGGAGAAGCTACTTTTGAGAAAAATAAAGAACGTCTTACAATCTAAATATTTCTTTTTAATTTTATTTTTTCTTACTGTAATATATTCTTTTATTATGACGAGATTAGTTAGTTATAAAAGTAAGTATGATGATAATACGACAAGGTTTAAGGTTAAAATAATTGATTATAAAATTGATGGGAATCTTTTAAGTGCGACGGTAGAAGAGAAAGAAAAATTAAAATTAACGTATTACTTTCAAAGTGAAGAAGAAAAAAATTATTATTTAGAAAATATAGGATATGGGTATAGTTTAGAGGTTGAAGGTAAACTTAATAAAGCAAAGAATAATACAGTACCGGAGACGTTTAATTATAAGAATTATTTATATAATCATAAAATTTATTATATTTTACAAGCTAGTAAGATAAAAATTATAGATAAGGGAAATATTTTATATAAGATAAAAAATTATGTTAATAAAAGAATTAATAATAATTTAAATAAAGATTATTTAGAAACTTTTTTATTAGGTAATAAAAATTATTTAGATAGTAAGACTTTAGATAATTTTAAAGCTAATGGAGTTAGTCATTTATTTGCTATTTCTGGGATGCATTTGACGTTTTTTGCAGTTTTTTTAAATTATTTATTAACTTTATTAAGATTAAATAAGAGATTTAAAGATATTATAGTTAGTTTAGTTTTATTATTTTATAGTTTTTTAGCTAATTTTAGTCCTTCAATTACAAGAGCATTTATTTTTTATCTTCTTATTTTAATAAATAAGGAATTTAAGTTAAAGATAAGTACGCTTAATTTACTTTATTTAACTTTTGGAATAATGGTTTTATATAATCCTTTTTATATATATGATATAGGGTTTATTTATTCTTTTGTAACTACTTTTACGATTATTTATATAGCTAAAAAATTAGAAGGAAAAGGAAAGTTATATAAAACTTTTATGATTAGTTTTATTTGTTTTTTAGGAAGTGCTCCTATAACATTAAGTAATTTTTATGAAATAAATTTTTTAAGTATTATAATAAATATTTTATTAACTCCTTTAATTAGTATGGTAATATATCCGTTATCGTTAATAAGTTTATTTATTCCTATAGAGGGGATTTTGAAAATAGGGATAAATATTTTAGATTTTTTAAATAATTTATGGGCAGAATGGACTTTATTTAAGGTAATTATACCTATACATAGTTATTTTTTATTAGGAATTTATTATTATGTTTTTTATTTATTTATAAAGAGTTTTAAGTATAAATATATGGGGTTAATTTTTGGTATTCTTTTTATAGGATATTTAATTCCTAGATTAGATAGTAAAGCCCACATTTATTATTTAGATGTGGGTCAGGGGGATAGTGCTTTGATTGTTAGTCCTTATAGAAAGGATGTAACTTTAATAGATACGGGAGGAAAGGTAGAGTTTAATAAAGAAGATTGGGAGGTAAGAAAAGAAAAGTTTTATTTAACAGATAATACTATAACTTTATTAAAAAGTTTAGGGGTTAATAAGATTGATAATTTAGTTTTAACACATGGGGATTTTGATCATATGGGGGAAGCTACCTATTTAATAGATAATTTTAAAGTAGAAAAAGTAATTTTTAATAATGATGAGTTTAATGATTTAGAACAAGAATTAAGAGATAGTTTAGATAAAAAACATATTAAATATTATCAAAATGTTACTAATTTAAAGATTTATCATAATAAGTTAATATTTTTAAATAGTAGGTTATTTAATGATGAAAATAACAACTCTAGTGTTATTTATTTAAATTATTTTAATACTAAGTTTTTATTTATGGGAGATGCAGAGAGGGATAGAGAACAAGCTATATTAAATAAGTATAATTTAGAAAATATTAGTTTTTTGAAAGTTGGACATCATGGTTCGGATACTTCTAGTAGTAAAGAGTTTATTATGAAGATTAATCCGAAGATAGCAGTAATATCTGTAGGATTAAATAATCGGTATAATCATCCTTCTAAGGAAGTATTAAAAACTTTAGAACATAAAGATATTTATCGTACGGATTTAAATGGGAGTATAGAAGTGATATTGGATAGAGGAGGATATTTAATTGAAACTTATCCGCCCTGATAGGGAAATATGAGTTATTTGATTAAAGTATAATTTAGTAGTTTTATTTAAAATAATTAGTTTTTTTGGATAATTAATGGTGGTAATAATTCCTTGAAGGTGATATAAAGTATGTTGATAAAAGTAAGTAATAGTAACTTCTTCTTTAGTATGATAAGCGTTAAGTAAGTTATTTTGTAATGTATTTAGTTCATCTTCACTTAGAAGAGGATAGGTGGTAATATTTTTTTCTGCTTGGATGGCATCTTTAAGGTTATTTAGAGGAATTAAACTATTAAAGGGAAGCCATTTAAAGCTTCTTTCATGGTTATTCATGGTGACCTCCTATCATATGGTTACGTTCTTTAGCGGTAGAGCATTCGAGAAGAGAAGAAGCTTTTAAGATACTATTTTTACCGAAAGTATTTTTAATATTATCAATAGTTTTTAATAAATTAGTATCTTTTTCTTTATCTATAGGGTTATGAAATATATCAAGTTGTTGATAATTATTGGAAGTAAGGGAAGAAAAAGCAATACCAACTTTGCGGATGGGTAGATTTTCATAGTATTTATCAAAGATTAATTTTAAATTATGGTAGATTAATACAGGGTAATCAGTCGGGGTATCTAAAGTGATGTGATGACTGAAGGAGGAAGAATAAGTTTTGGAATAAGTAATTTTTAAATAGATAGTTTTAGTCATATAGTTATTGGTTCTAAGTCTTCGACATAGATTTTCGGTCATTTCTCTGATGATAAGATAAATATCGGGGGCATAGTAATCACGAAATAGGACTTGACTTTCACTAATACTTTTTTCTTTGGCAACTTTTTTAAAGTCTTTAATTTCACTATTATCTATTCCCAGAGCATGATTATGTAATTCGAGACCGAAGACTCCGAATTTTTCTTTTAATTTTTGAGGGTCATATAAAGCAAGATCTTTTAAGGAATAGATATTTAAATCATTTAGTCTTTTTTCCATTCTAGGACCAATTCCCCATATTTTAGATAAAGGAGTGATGGACCATAGTTTGGTGGGAACATCGTCATAACTCCATTTGGCGATGCCACTAGTATTTTTCTTAGCTTCAGTATCCATAGCTACTTTAGCTAGGAAAAGATTGGGTCCGATGCCACAGGTAGCAGTAAGAGAAGTTTTTTCTTTAATTGTTTGTAAAATTTTTTGAGCTAGTTTAATATCACTCATTTGATAGAATTTTAAATAATTGGTAACATCTAAAAAGCATTCATCAATAGAGTAAATATGAATATCATCTAAACTGATAAAGTCGGCATAAATACTTATAACTTCTTTACTTTTTTGAACATATAACTTCATTTGAGGGGGAACGATAAAATAATGAATATTTTTGGGGATTTCATATAATCTTATTCGGGAAGGAAGACCTTGTTTTTTTAAATAAGGAGTGACAGCTAAAGTGATAGCTCCGTTAGAGTCTTTTCTTTTACTAGCTACTACTAAAGGTGTAGAAAAAGGATCTAAGCCACGAATGACACACTCAACGGAGGCGAAAAAACTTTTTAAATCAATACATAAAATATGTTTATCCATATAATCATCTCCAAACAAATGTTTAATTAAATTATATAAAATATTTAGTATTTTTACAATGCCAATTTATGGAAATAATTTTACTTAATAAACATTTTATGATAGAATTTTTTTGAAGGAGGTTAAAAGTCCTGTGAAAAAGTGTGTTTGTTTAGTAGGTAAACCTAATGTGGGGAAAAGTAGTCTTTTTAATTTGTTAATTAAAGAGAAGAAAGCTATTATTATGGATACTCCAGGTATTACAAGGGATAGAATTTATGGAAATGTTTCTTATAATGATAAAAACTTTATTCTTATTGATACAGGAGGTATTACAAGTGGTAGTGATACTTTTAATGATGATATTAAGATGCAAGCGGAATTAGCTATAACAGAGAGTGATATTATACTATTTATGGTATCGGGAAGAGAAGAACTTACGAGTGATGATACAATAGTTAGAGATATGTTACTTAAGAGTAATAAAGAGGTTATTGTAGTAGTAAATAAACTTGATAATGAGAAGTATGCGGATAATATTTATAATTATTATGAATTAGGATTTGAGAAAGTTATTGGAATAAGTGCGGCCCATAAGAAAAATATTAAAGAATTATTAGAGTTAATTACGCAAGATATGAATGTTAATACTAAAGAAGAAGATGAGCATCTTAAATTTTCAGTGATTGGACGTCCTAATGTAGGAAAGTCGAGTTTAATTAATGCCATATTAAATGAAGAACGAGTTATAGTTAGTGATGTATCAGGAACAACCCGAGACGCTATTGATACGGTATTTACTTATGACCACCAAGAATATATTTTAGTAGATACGGCGGGGATGCGGAAAAAGGGAAGAGTTTATGAAAGCGTGGAACGGTATAGTTTAATTCGTTCTTTGAAAGCTATTGAAGATAGTGATGTATGTTTATTAGTAATTGATGCTACTACGGGGATAATTGAGCATGATAAACATATTGCATCTTATGCTATAGAAGCAGGGAAAGCTTTAGTATTGGTAGTAAATAAATGGGATGGGGTAGCGCATAGTGATACGGATATGAAGAAGTTCTTAGAAAAAATAAAATATGAATTTCAATTTATGCCTTATGTAAAAACAGTATTTTTAAGTGCAAAGTATAAAAAAAGAATTAATCTTTTAATGCCAGAAGTATTAAAGGCTTACCAAAATGCAACAAATAAGGTCGATGCTGGAAAGTTATATGATTGTATAATTACTGCTAATACAATTCATGCGGCCCCATCGTATAAAGGTCAAAGATTGAGCATTAATGATGTGGCTCAAACAGGAATAAAACCACCTAAATTTACTTTCTATGTTAATGATAAAAAATTAGTCCATTTTAGTTATTATCGTTACTTAGAAAATCAAATAAGGGAGAACTTTGATTTAGAGGGAACTCCAATTATTTTACAATTTAAAAATAAAAACGAGAAATAATTAATTTCTCGAATCAATTCTTGTAGTTTTAATTTCTCTATTAGGATCATTGACTAATAACTCTTCTATAGGTTTATGAAGTAATCTGGAAAGTTTATCAATGGTATCAACTCTTATATTAAGTTCACCACGTTCCACCATAGAATAATATTTGAAGTTAAGATTGTACTTGTTGTAAAAGTCTTCTTGACTAAGTCCACTTTGATACCTAATATATTTTAGATTTCTTCCTACAATATTTCGTAGATTTACAATAGAAAACCACTTCCTTTAATAAAATATATTAGCTTATAGCGAATAAGTCTACCTAGTTAAATATAGAGGAATTGACAAAAACCACCAAAAATATTAATATTTATTATGGATTAAGCAAAAAGGAGCAATGCTATGTCTAAAAATGAAACAAATATAAAAATGCGACGTAAATTAAAGGATTTAAGATTAGAAAATCATTATACTTTAAAAGATATGAGCGAAAAAACGGGTTTATCATTATCTTTTTACTGGCAAATAGAAAACGGCAAGAGGAATTTAATTTATGAAAATGCAAAAACGATTGCAGATATTTTTAATCTTAAACCAGATGACATCTTTTATAAAAACGATTAACCAAAAATAAGTTAAATCATACTTTATCATAGGAGGTCTTAAACTTGGCTTTAGATGATAACTTTTTTGATAAAGTAGAGAAAAAAACTAAAGTTTCTAAAGATACGATTGTATCTTTAGCGCAAAAATTACAAAATGGGAATATGAAAGATGAAAATACTTTAAGAGAGGTAATATCTACTTTATCTAAAATGACAGGTAGATCTGTTAGTAAAGAAAAAGAAGATAAAATAGTAGAAACAATTATCAAAGATAAAGTACCTAAAGGAGTTGAAAAAATGTTTTAACTTCTTTTTTTATTGGTCGTTTTTGCAAATAGTCAAAAGTAAACTTTTGAAAAAATATCTTTGTTATACTACAAACGAAAGAAGGAGTAAGATAAATATGGATTTTAATGATATTGGATCAATTATTGTTAATGCAAGAAAAAGTAAAGGTATGACACAAGATGATTTAGCAGAAAAGTTACATTTAACTAGACAAGCAATTAGTAACTGGGAGACGAATAAAGCTTTACCAGATATCGGGATAATTTTAAGACTGTGTAAAACTTTGGATTTAGATTTTAATAAATTTATTGGAGTAGCAAATAATGGTATTAAAGCGGAAGATGTTATCAATTATGAAAAGAAGAAAATGACTAAGAAAACTTTTATTATTATTACAATATTAAGTATATTTTTTATTCTTATTTGTTTTACTATTTTTATGATTTTAAATAAAAATGCTTTTGCGGTATATGATGTTTATTTGGACTCTAATGAATTTAGTTTAAATAACGCTATCTTAGTTAAATCTAAAATAAATAATTATTTTAAATTAGGTACTTTAAAAAATAATTTAGATAATATTCCTTTAGATACAGTATATAATATTAAATTATATTCTATAAAAGATGGCAAAGAAAGTATTTTATTAGAACAAAAATATGAAGATAATTTAAAAGTTAGTGAAGAATATGGTAATAATAAATATTTTTCTAGTGATATCTATGATACGGAAAAATTATATTTAGAAATAGAATATACAATTAATGATAAACCTTATAAATATACTTATCCTTTAAAATTAGAGGTTAACTTTGAAAGTAATCGCTTGTTTTATGGTAAGGGTAAAGATGTCAAAAAGAATGATAATATTGTTTTTGAGGTGGATAAACTTTATATTGATAAGTTAATCATCAATGGGTATAGTTACGAAGAAAAAGATGATTTATATATTCGGGAATTTAAAAACGGAAATTTTACTTACTATGTTAATTCGAATTATTTAGTTTATATTTATGAAGATAAAAATAAAACGCAATCAATAAAATATTATTTATCAGATAAACATTTTGAAATAAGTGAATATGATTATATGTCTAACGTTATTATTACTAAGTTAAATTATTATATAAATAACAAAAAAATAAATTGTGTAGTCGGTGATTGTAAAAATTACGAAGATTACTTGGATATTATAAGGGAAGAATTAAAACGCATAAATGGGTAAGCAAGTGATTTTTGCGAACGCAATTTAAAATTACTTAGTAGATTTACCAAAATATGGTAAGATTGTAAATGGAAAGGAGTAGAAGTTTTATAAGAAAAAAATTACTTATTAGTTGGATAATTGCAGTTTTAGTTTCTTTACCAATGATAAGAGCGCGCGCGCAAGATGACGAGATCATCGCTAGTGAAACTAAATATTATAAAACTGTAAGTGATATTTATGGTGTCATTGAAAAACAAGTGGAAGTAACGGAAGAAGAATACGAAGCGGCCCGGGGCATTAATCTATTAGGTACTTATTTAAATGATTCCTATCAAAAGTTAACCATTGGTGCGACAGGTTCTCGGGTTAACCTAAATATGGAATGGTTAGTGGTCCCATCAACGCAAACTTTTGATATAATCGCCTTACGAACCGAAGGTGTAAACTTTAATGTTAATTCCCTTTCGGGGACGCAAAGTTATTATAAAAATGGAGATCCAGGAACAGTGGGATATTTGTATACAAGTAATAATACCAAAATTTTTAATAATGGACTTGGTATTTCCATGAATTTAGTCGATGGTGGGACGAATTTTAATTTAAGTATGGATGTTAATTATACTATTTCCGGTTCTTATCCAAAAATTTATGGAACTTATCAACACGCGATAAGAGACATAAGTTTAGCTAATTCCCAAAAATATACTTTAAGTTCAACAGGTTACGGAAAAGTTGTTTTGTTTGATAGTTCAGTTAAAAGCTATTACAGTCTATTTGGTGGAGTAGACGTAACTTTATATTAAGCTTAAAACTACATAAATATAAAAATTATAAAACTATATTTGTTTTCATTTCCTAGGGCATTAGCTCCGTTTTATATAATGCCCTAGGTTAAAAAGTATTTACATTATATGTAAGTATTTTTTATTTGGTAAAATTTTGATAAAAAATTAGCAGTAATACTTGACAAGTGCTAAACATATATTTATAATGTAATTAGCACTTAGGAATTAATAGTGCCAATTGGGGAATAATAAGTGAGGTGAGATTATGAATGAACGAAGGGAACAATTACTTAAAGAAATAGTAGAGACATATATTAAACTTGTTAAGCCCGTTGGTAGTAAAGCTCTTTGTAAGAAGTTTAAATGTTCTTCAGCTACTATAAGAAATGAAATGGCGATCTTAGAAGATTTAGGATTAATTGAAAAGAACCATATTAGTAGTGGAAGAGTACCAAGTGAAGCAGGTTATAAATATTATGTAGAGCATTTAATGAAACCTAAAGAAATGACGGGAGAAGATATGTTAAAATTACAAACAATCTTCCAAAATAAAGATTTAGTGTTGAGTGATGCGATTACGAAGTGTATGGATATAATTAGTGAGATTACGAATTATACAAGTGTTGTTCTAGGTAAAAGTTCAGCGGATAACTCACTTAAGCAAGTAAGTATTATTCCACTTAATGATACTTCACTGGTTGCACTGGTTTGTACGGACAAAGGGATTGTGGAAAATCGGCAATATCAAATACCATCAGAATCGAATATTGAGGAAATCGTAAAAGTATGTGAATTAATCAACAAAGAACTAGTTGGAACACCAATTAATGAGGTTAGTAGAAGATTAGAGTTTGAGATTAAACCACGAATATCGAAGAAGATTAAACAATATGAATATGTGTATAATATTTTCTTAGATGCTTTTAATGATTTTGCGAGAAATAAAGAAACGGTTCATTTTAGTGGTAAATCTAATATTTTAAAATATCCGGAATATAGTAATGCCGAGGATATAAAAAGAATAGTGGAAAAATTCGAGGATGAATCCTTAGTTCGAAAAATCGAAAGTGATAATGATGAAGTTAAAATTTATATTGGAAAAGATAATAATTTTGATTCCAATGCTACAATAGTAACTAGTAAATATAATTATGGTGGAGAAGAAGGAACTATTGCGATTGTTGGGCCGAAGAGAATGGAATATGACAAAGTAGTAGGATTACTTAATTATATCCACGATAATTTAAACAAAAAAGAATAGGTGATATAAGTTGAACGAAAAGAAACAAAATACGAAAAAAATACCCAAGAAAAAAGAAGAAAGCAATAAATTAAAAGAAGAGAATGCTTTATTAAATGATAAGATTTTAAGACTTAGTGCGGAAATGCAAAATATGAAGAAGCATTATGCTCAAGAATTAGAAACTATCTTGAAATATCAAGGAGAAGATATTATAAAAAAAATACTTCCAGTTTTAGATAATTTTGATAGAGCAATCGAAATGGATTCGTCCATTGATGAAAAGTATTTAGAGGGGTTTAAGTTAATCTATGCTAATTTAGTTAATATTCTAAAGGAATTAGGAGTAACCGAAATTGAATGTTTAGGTAAAGTATTTGATCCTAATACGATGGAAGCGGTATTAACTGAAGAAGTAATAGAAGAAGAACCTGATGTAGTATTAGTAGTATTACAAAAAGGTTATAT
>CANQHW010000016.1 GCA_947623855.1 uncultured Bacilli bacterium
TGAGCAGATCGTCCCTTCAGAGATAGTTTTACAAATCTTCGCTGCAATCGCCGAAGTAAATGAAGCAATAATCAAAGTAACAATAATTAAAATAGAACTTGATGTTAAAATAGTATGAAGCGAAGTATTATAAGATTCGATAATGGCTTCTTTAATACCTAGAGTTTTTCGATGTTCTAAATAATAAGAAGTATATAATATTGCATAATCAATCGTTGCTCCCATTAATATACTTTGAACAATTAAGATGGCAATAAAATAAACATTTTCGTGAGCAATTCCTAAAATCCCCATAGTTAAATATACAGCACATTGAATAATTAAAACTAAAATAACCGGAATAATTAACGATTTAAAAGTAATAGCTACTACTATAAATATCGCTACCATCGTAATCACTGTAATTAAATTTAACTCATTATCAAAAGTCTTACTCATCTCATAAGCCATTGGAGAATCCCCAATAATATATCCTTCTTCTAAATTCTTCTCCAAATTCTCTTTTATATTTTTAATAAAATTAAATGTTTCTTTTCCTTCTAAATCTAACTTCGTATTTAAAACAACTCTAGAATATCCCTTTGCTACTAATAACTCTTTGGCTTCTTTAATAGTATCTTTCGCCTCAATTATATTCTCTTTCATCTCTTCATCAATATAATCTGTAAATCTTGTATCTTGTAAAATATCTTCATTTAAATAGTTAACAAACTCTTCTAAAGTTAACTTCCAACTATTATCATAATTATCATTACTACCTAAATAAATATATAATACCTCTAACATATCCTTTTCTACATCATTAGATAAAGTATGCGTAATAGCAAATATCTCTTCTGCATTATATTTCTTCTTATTTAAAGTATTTTCCATTATCTTATTAACCGTTGTTAATTTAGTTATTTTATTCTGATCAAAACTCCCTGCATATCTAGAATTTTTAACTACATCATTAAGTAAAAATTCAATAAAATCTTTTAACGAAATCGTATAATTTTTATTAACATATAAAGAATTATATAACCCATATAATAAACTAGTACTATCTTTATCCATTCCTAAAAACGTCGCCATACTAGCACTATCATAACTTGTATTATTAGTAACACTTTCTATAATTGTCTTAATATAATTTAACTTTTCAATTATCTCTATATTAAAATTATCTTTTAGTATTTCATCATTTTGATGATCTAGTAAGAAATTAATAAATTCTTGAAGAGTTAAAGTAACACTATTATCTTTCATAAAATAAAGCATATAAATATTTTTAACAGTTGTATTATCCATATTAACTAACTTAGCTAACTCTGCATAAGTATAAGTAATATTATTTTTCTTACTATCCATTACATTTTTTAATAAATCTAATTTTTCTATAACTTCTTTATCTAAACTACTTTTTAAAAAAGTATTATCTTTATTATCTAATAAAAATTTAGTAAAATCATATGGTGTAATCTCTGTAATATTTGTACTATCCATCGCATTTTTTAAAGAAATAATTAATTTAACTTTCTCTTCCTCTAAATTAAATAATTTTGCTATCTCTTCGCTGTTCATATTTTTCTCAAAAATATCAGAATTACTAAAAGTTCTTAACATTTCTAAATTAGTTTGCATCTCTGGTGTCACATTCTTAGCATAATTACTATCCGTCATAACATCTTTAATAACAAAATCCTCAAATTCATAAATTCCCATTTTTAAAGAAGAAGTATTTAAAGTTAAATAATAAGTATACAAATCATTTACTGTTTTTGCATCTATCTCTAAAAGACTAGCCATTTCCATACTCGTCATTTTTTTATTATTTACCGACTCTAACAACTTAGTAAGCATTACTAACTTTTCTTTACTAACCTCATCTATATTTTTATTATATTGCGTATTAAGTAAAACATCCTTATTTATAAATGTAACAAATTCTTCTAAAGTAAGTTTTAAACTATTATTTTTAGAAGTATAATATATCAGTAAATCATTAACATCCTTCGTATTAATATCTAAAACATTCGCTATATCCGTCGCAGTTCTTTTTTTATTAATATTAGATATAGTCACAAAGTTTTTAAGACGTGTAATATCTTTTTTCATATTAGCATCTATATGCTTATTAACATCGGGATTATTATATCCTTTTTCTTCTACAAATTTAATAAAATCTTCAAAAGTAACTTTCTTAGGATTATCCGGATTAAAATAATTATAATAAACAATTTTTAATAAATAATCTTCCACCGTAGTATCTGAACCTAAATCTTCTAATTTTGTATTAACTTCCTCAAATCCTAATTTTTCATTAATCGTATTACTATAACCTAATACTTCTTCGATTTTATCTTCTTCTTCTAATTTATCTAAAAAAGGTGTAATTTTCTCTTCCTCTTTATTAGGATAAATAATAGCCATTTGATTATTTTCTTTAAAAAATGCAGATATTTCATCACTAGCTCGGTCCGTATAATCAATTCCTAAACTCCCTTTAAGAAAGAAACTAGTTCCCAAAATAATTATAAATAAAACAATAGCGCCATACCGCATTTTATAACTAATACTACCTAATTTATTTAACTTAATATTAAAACTTTTCTTCTTTGTTTTTCCAATTAATTTATCAAACATTAAAATTAGAGAAGGTAAGACAAAGAAAATACAAACTAAACTAAATAAAACTCCTTTAGCTAATATTAATCCTAAATCTTTGCCAATTTTAAAACTCATAAATACTAAAGCTAATAACCCTACCACCGTTGTAACCGAACTACTAGATATCGATTTAAAAGATTTATGTAAAGCTTTTTTCATCGCTTTAACTTTATCTTTTTCGGTTTCTTTTTCTTGATCATATCTATTCATTAACATAATTGAGTAATCCATAGATAAAGCCATTTGTAAAATCGCGGTGATTGAATCCGTTATATGTGAAACACTAGGAAAAAATATATTCGTCCCTTTATTTAAAACCACCGCCATTAAAATTGCTGTTAAAAATAAAAATGGTTCTGTATATGACTCACACATAATAATTAAAATAATTAAAGCACAGAAAACTGCTAACGCAATAACCCAAAATTCTAAAACCGTTTTATTTGCCTCGGAAATCTCTCCACTAGTATAAAAAGTATAATCTTTAAACATCTCATTTATTTTCGCAAATACTTCTTTAGCTAGTTTAGAATCACTTTTATCTCCCACACTAACCACATATAAAGTATAATTATCTTTATTATAATTTATACTATTATCATAATCTACATCTTTAACTCCCGTTATTTTTTCTAATTCTTCTTTAATAGTATTTTTTTCTTGTGTCTTTAAATCTTCAAACATTAAGTTTAAAGTACTAGTTTCGACATCAGCAAATTCTTCTTCCATAATATTCATCCCAATTCTGGTTTCCGAATTATCAGGTAGGTATTTCGCAATATCATGATTAATATTTACTTTATTAGCTACTATAGCACACCATATCGTAAATATAATAAACACTCCTAGAATATAATGTCTTTTATCTATAATAAAATTAGTTATTTTTTCCATCTAAACCATCCTTTTTTAATATGTCCGCAATATATTATATTCCCTTTTTTAAAAAGTAGCAAATAAAAAAGTGCCTTAACACAGACACTATTTAAAACTTATTTATTATAATGGTTATCGTACCATGCGATGATGAGTGATCCAACACTATTTCCTAATATCATAATTAATAAGTAATAGAATACTTTAAATGAATATACACCCGCTATACTAAAGTAAAACATATTAGCCACACAGTGTTCAAAACCACAAAGAATAAAAGCCATAACTCCCATAAATATGGTTATGTATTTACTAAGTACATCTTTATTCTTTTTATAATTATTAACTGCTAAATACATAATTATGCCACAAAATACTGCTAGAATAAAAATACTTAATAAGTTATCACTTAACTTAATCTTAACAATACTCTTCGCTGTATCAATATATGCTTTAAATCTTGTTAAACACATAACTCTTCCTACTACAAATGTCCCTAGAAAATTCCCTATTAACGAAAATAGCAGTTCTAAAAGATAACTAGGTTTATTAACTAATAAATATCCCACTTTTCCCGTATATAAATTAAAACTATAAAGACAAACGGTAAGTAATCCTAAAGAAAATATGAAGGAACCTACAATCTTGTCAGGAATTGCTAAATAAGCAATACCTCCCATACTAATTAAAACGCCCGCATAAAAACCTTTAATTATAAAATCTAAATATTTTTTCATAAATCCTCCTAATTAAAATTTACCAAATGATGCGCTAAATCAAAACCGCGTAAAGCTAAAAATCTTCCCAGTGGAGTAGGGATACTTACCCAAAACGCCATGGAAAAATATCTTAACCTTTTATATAACTTGGGATTTTCTTCTTTAACCTTTTTCCACAACTCTTTATACTGCCGTTCACCCGCTCTGGTTTTATTTAACCTTGAAAATATTACTCCTAAACACATTAGTAAAGTGCATTCTCTTATCATCACTTTTCTAAGTTTTACGCTTTCTACAGTATCTAAATCATATGCATTACAAACTCTTTCCGATACTAAAACTTGATGAGCACTTCGCTTAATTATTTGTGCAGTTTGGACCGATTGATCCGGACGCCCTATATAATAGTTATAAAAATCGACATTTACATAATAAATCGTTTTAGTATTAATAAGAGGTAAATAGATAAATAAATTATCTTCGTAAAATACGTGTTTAGGTAACTCAATATGAGTCTTATCTAAAACACTTTTTTTATACATTAAAGAATGTAGTGATAAATATTGCGTAACTTTAAAATGTCCAATATCTTCCCACGTAACTTGTTTGTTTTCCGGAAAAACATTAGCAAAATTAATTACATGATCTCTCCTTCCATCGGTATAAGTATAAACATAATTCGTAACCACTAAATCCGCATCGATTCTTTTAACCTTTTTTAATAACTTTTTATAAGCTTCCTTAGAAACCCAATCATCACTATCTACCACTTTAAAGTATTTTCCTTTGGCCTCTTTCAACCCTACATTTATTCCTTCACCATGTCCTCCATTTTCTTGATGAATAACTTTTACAATATTCGGATAGCGCTTGGCATATTCGTCCGCAATCTTTCCTGTCTTATCCGCCGATCCATCATCGATAATAATTATTTCAACCTCATTTTTCCCCACCAATAACGACTTAATACATTTTTCCATATATTGTTCAGAATTATAACAAGGAACTACAAAAGAAATATACTTCATACTAAAACCTCACTATTTTTTTGTTTAAAACAAGTGTACCACTTTAAAAGATGTAATGCTAGTTATTTTACAATTTACCTGTTAAGTATTGCTAATTGTCTTAATAAAATCTATATGTTAAAATTTATACTAAGAAAGGAAAAAACTATGGAAACTAAAATTAAAACCCATATTGGATCTTATGGTATCTTAATTAAAAATAATCAAATTGCTCTTATAAAAAAAGCCCGTGGCGGTTATAAAGGGAAACTTGATCTACCTGGCGGAGGAATAGAACACACTGAACTACCAACAGAAACTTTAAAAAGAGAAATAATGGAAGAAATAGGTATTTCTCTTACCAATGCAGTCTTATTTGATGTTATTGCTACCAATATAAAATGGCAGATGCAACCTAATCTTTGGGAAGACCTGCATCATATTGGCATATTATATATCATTGATAGCCGTGAAATAAACTTAAAAAAAGAAGCTGATGGCTTAGATTCCGAAGGTGCTAAGTGGTATGATATTGATACCTTAGAAAAAACTGATTTATCCCCATTTGCTTATTATGCCTTACATAAATTAAACTATATTAAATAATTATAGTTTTCTTTTTATCTTTTTCTTCATTATTAAAAAAACTTAACCATAAAAAAATGGAGCCTTAAAGGCTCCGTCAGGGGGTTTTGGTTAGTCACAACTCACTTTCAAAAATGTCGTAAGAGTGACTAGCATGATAACTATCATGCTATAAAAATCATATCTTATTTAAGTGCTGTTGTCAATTACTTTTTTATAAAATTTTACAAAAAAATTAAATTTAAATAAAAAGGAAGCAAGCTTTTGTTAAAGCCTGCTTCAAAAAGAATAAAAAGGGGTTGGCTAGTGTGATACTAGCACCAATTCGCCCTAAAGCAAATTGGTAATGTTTATACTAAAGCAAGTGTTTTATTTTGTCAATACTTTTTTTGCAAAATTTTTATTTTTTTAAAAAAGCGCGTATTTTAGGGGCTTTCCGGTCATTTAATTGTTGTAAAAATCTTTACAAAAAACTTTACAGTATCTATACATTAACAAGTCTTTAAATTTATGTTATAATTCTTTTTAAAGAGGTAAAATATGAAGAATGAATTAAAAACTGTTAAAGGTTTAGGTGATAAAACATTACTATTATTAAATAAGCTAAATATTTATGAATTTAAAGACTTAGTTGCTTATTATCCTTATAAGTATAATTTTTTATCTCCGCAAAGACTTATTCCTGATGTTCCTATTTTAGTTAATGCCAAAATTTTAACAGCGCCTTCTGTTTATTATATTAAAAAGAACTTAAATCGTTTAACTTTTAAAGCTTTAGTCGATAATAAAGAAATCAAAGTATCTATTTTTAATCGGGCTTTTTTGAAAGTTCATTTACGTATTGGGAAAGTTATTTCCCTTTTAGGTAAATATGCTGCTTCTAAAAATACTTTTGCCTGTAGTGATATTAAACTTACCCCCATTTTACGTACCACTATTGAACCTGTATATCATTTAGTCAGTGGTCTAACTAATAAAAGTATTGCTAAAGTTATATCTAATGCTTTAATTTTTCGGTACAATTTAAATGATGATATTCCGTTAATTTATAAAGAAAAATATAATTTTTTAAGTAAAGAACAAGCAACCCTAATTTTACATAACCCAACCAATCTTGCCGAACTTAAACAAGCCCGGTTAAGAACTATCTATGAAGAATTATTTACTTTTGCTTTTAAAATTAATTATTTAAAAATGAAAAATGCAACATACGATGGTTTAAAAAGAAAATCTTGTCTTACTAAAGTTAAAAAATTTATAAAAGATTTACCCTTTACTTTAACTCCCGATCAAGAAACTGCGGTCTGGGATATTTATGATGATTTAATTAGTGAAAAAAGAATGAATCGCTTACTTTTAGGAGATGTTGGTTCTGGTAAAACTATTGTTGCAGCTCTTGCTATGTACATTAATTATTTAAGTGGTTACCAAAGTGTTATAATGGCTCCCACCGAAATATTAGCTAAACAACATTTTGAAGAATTAACTAAAACTTATAAACCTTATGGAATAAATGTTGCTTATTTAACTGGTAGTATGAAAAAAAGTCTGCGATCTAAAGTCTTAAATGACTTAAAAAATGGCCAAATAGATATTATTGTAGGAACCCATTCTCTTTTAAATGAAGAAGTAACTTTCCCCAATCTGGGTTTAGTTATAACCGATGAACAACATCGTTTCGGAGTTAATCAAAGAACTAACTTACAAAACAAAGGTGCTAAATGCGATGTCTTATATTTAAGTGCCACTCCCATTCCTAGAACCTATGCTTTAACTTTATATGGAGATATGGATATTTCAATGATTAAAACTAAACCAGTCGGCCGAAAAGAAATAACTACTAAAGTCTTTACTATGCAAGAAATAAGTACGGTTTTAAAAGCTATTTTAGAAGAATTAAAACAAGGACATCAAATTTATGTCGTTGCTCCCTTAATAGAAGATGAAGAAGAAAATGGTATTGATGTAAAAACCCTAGCTAAAAATTATGAAAAAGCCTTCGGTGCTATTACCAAAATCGCTGTAATTCACGGGAAATTAAAACAAAGTGAAAAAGATCAAATAATGCAAGATTATTTAGAAAATAAAATTGGTATTCTAATTAGTACCACTGTAATTGAAGTAGGAATTAATGTTAGTAATGCTACCATGATGGTTATTTATTCTGCTAATCGGTTTGGCTTAGCCACCTTACACCAACTTCGTGGTCGCGTCGGTCGAAATGATATAGCCTCTTTTTGCTACTTAATAAGTGACGCCTTTACCCCTCGTCTTAAAGTTATGGAAGAAAGTAATGATGGTTTCTATATTAGTGAAAAAGACTTTGAAATAAGAGGAGAAGGGGACTTATTTGGAACTATGCAAAGTGGCGATATGAAATTTAAAATGGCTGATTTACGTAAAGATATGAAAATTTTTATGCAAGCTAAAAAAGATAGTTTGGAATATCTCTCTACCGGAAATCTTGCTACAACTTATCAAAATATTATAAAAGAAATAGATTTTTTACAATAAAAAGTATATAATTAAAGTAGGTGAAAAAAATATGAATAGAGAAGAATTAAAAAGTGAAGCGAAAGGAATTATTAAAAATAGATTATGGGACTTTTGGAAACCTTTAATTATCTATATGTTTATTTCTATGATTATAGAAATGCTTTTAATAAAATTTATTCCCCTTCCTAATCAAAATATAAACCCTTATGAATATAGTCTTAATGAAGCCTTAATAAGTTTTATCCTAAATATCTTAACTTTACCAATCGTTATGGGTATTAATAAATATCATCTAGATTATGTAAGAGGAAAAAAGTTAAATCTTGGTAATTTAAAAGATTATTTTAGTAAAATCCTTCCTTTATTAGGATTATATCTATCCATCGCTATTATTACTACTTTAGCTACCCTTTGCTTTATCATCCCCGGAATTATTGTTTCTTTCGCTTTATATTTTGCTTATTATGTATATATTGATGATGAAAAAGGCGTTATTGAAACCCTAAAGAGTAGTAGCGCTTTGATGCAAGGACATAAATGGGAGTTATTTGTTTTAATCCTTAGCTTCTTAGGTTGGGCCCTTCTTGGAGCTTTAACTTTGGGAATCTTATATATTTGGTTAGTCCCTTATATGACAACTACCTTATTGCTATATTATGATAAACTAAAGAAAACTACCGCTTAGTTTTCTTTTTACATTATATAATAATTATTTTTTCTTTAATATAATCGATAATAAGTAAATAAATGTAAGAAACAATAATATTAAATACGTATAATTATATAAAAATAAAACAATAGGGTAGTGGGTATTAACAAATACTGCTAAAATTGTCATTATACTTAGAAATATAAATGTTAAATATTTAGAATTTTTAGAAGGCATAATCTTATTCCTAAAAATATAAGCACAAACTCCTCCTAAAACAAATATATCTATTATCCATGAAGTTGAAAAAATATTTTCTAAATGTTCTAAAAAGTTTATTAAATTAAGTTTTTTTAAAATCATATACTCTGGAAAACGATATATTTTAGCTAAAGGAAATCCAAATACTCCAATAATTGGGATAATAAGTAAAAGAATAGAAATACTTCCTAAAATATACCCAATCGTATATTCTTTAAAATTAAGCTTTTCTTTAGGAATATTTAAAAGTAATACTTGAGGAGTAGCAGTTAACGCTGCCATTATTAAAATAGATTTTAAAATATTTATAGTATTTTCTTGAAAAATAGGGAAAAAATTATCTAATTTAATCATCGGAAAGAAACTAAGTGTTTTTATTAATATTAATAAAATTATATAAGGAAGCAATATTTCAGTAACCCTTGCTAAAGTATTTAACCCTTTTTGCGTAGCTATAAATATAACAATCGTAATAAAACTAGCTATTAATAAAGGTGGTGTTTTAATTAGATAAAAAGAACTTATTAAAGTTGTTAAAGAAAATATCCCATCATTTAAAATTATAACTATTAGAAAAAATAAAATTATTTTATTAAGTATATTTAAAGTTAAAGTATCTTTTTTTTGATATATTTGATAATAAATAGTAACTAATATAAACCCTAAAATAATCCCCAAAATACTTGCTATTAAAGTATCCGGTCCCGAATTATTTAACATAACTGATATCCCTGTTCCTAAAAATAACCCTCTAGTTAAAATAAAACTTAAAAATTTATACTGTCTTTTGGTAATCATTTTATCACCTCATATACTAATCCATTTCTATTGACGTTAATATTTACTTTAACTATAATTTTTTTATCAAAACTACACCCTTCATAATAATCCTTTGGTGTTTTATTATAAATTAAATTCCCTAAAGCTAAGAAATCACTATTATTTTCTTTTGCTTTCTCTAATAATTTTAAAATATCATCTTTTATTAATTTACTATATATTTTACTTAGTTCTAAATAAGTATTTCTATCTTTTAAATCATATTTCTCATCAATCGTTTTTATAGAGGCATTAGCTTTAAAAGTAATCGTTAAAATATCTTTATCATAATTATAATCTACTTTATTATTATAAATAGCTATCGTATTAGCATTATCTTCATAATAAATATCATATACTGTATCTTTTAATAAAAAATAAGTATTCGTCTCCTTTTCCGAAAGAGATCCTACATATTTAAAATTATGAAAAAGTTTTATATTAGATAAAGAAATAGAATTATCTAATATTTTAACTGACGGAATAGCAATATCACTCCCTTTTTTTAAAATTTTATTAATCATTAAATCAAAAGAATCATTAGTATTTACCGGAGTTAATTTAGGATTTTTAGAAATTAAATCTAAAATAGCACTAGATAAAACTGGTTCATTATCAATATCTAAAGATAATATTTCGGGAATAGTACAATTATCTACCATTACCATATATAAAGATTTATTAATTTTATGTAATCTTAAAAGAAAATCCGCAATATCTTCAATCCCATGACTTGCTAAATCTTCTGTAATAAGTAAAAGTTTTAATTGATAAAAATAAGCATCCTTCGGCGTAGCTTTAATTGCATCTTCAAAAGCTTTAACAAATTTTTTATCTTTCGTCGTAACTAACGTCGTTTTTCGCGCCATATCAACGTTTGTATTTTCTAATTTTTTATCATTTAATATTTCAAAAGTAACAACATATTCTCCATCTTGATAATCAATTCCTATTCCTTCAATAATTGCTAAACTATTTAATTCTTTAAAATCATAACAACCCGTTGTTAATAATAATAGAATAATTAACCATATTTTCTTCATTTTTCTTCTCCTTGTTTTCGCTTATTTTTAGTTGATAGTAAAAATCCTCGATATAAATCTTTCTTCTTAGGCATTTTATAAATAGTTGCTAAAAAATAGTTTTTATCATAAGGAGCAAGAGGATAAGTATACGGTTTATTTAAAGGTTCTAAACTAGCTAAATGTAAAAATAACGCTATAAGCATAATCGTAATACCATATAATCCAAAAAAAGATGCTACCAATAAAAAGATAAACCGAAATATTCTTGTTGAATTAACCATTTCTATTTCATTAAAAATAAGCCCTGTAATAAAAGTAATCGCAATCACAATAATCATAATAGGACTTACTATCCCCGCACTAACCGCCGCATCTCCTAAAATTAACGCTCCCAAAATAGAAATAGAGCTCCCATAATTAGACGGAAACCGTAAATCACTTTCTCTTAAAATCTCACACAATATTAACATAATTAAAGCCTCTATCGGTGCCGGAAAAGGTACACCATCTCTTTGCGTAGCAAAATTAATAAGTAACGCTAAAGGAATAGTTTCTTGATTATAATTAATTAAAGCCACATATATAGCTGGAGATAAAACTGTAATAAAAAAAGAAATAAAACGAATAATTTTTATAAAATTAACATTAATACTTTTATTATAAATATCAGAAGGAGGATTTATAAAGTCTGAAAAAAACGCTGGTAGCACAATTGCAAAAGGTGAGTTATCACAAATAAGAGCAATCTTCCCCTCTAATAAACTAGAAGATACCGCATCCGGTCTTTCTACAGAATGAAACATTGGAAATGGCGTTTTACTTTCCCCTAATAAAAGATGTGCTAAAGTTGAAGAATCAATAATCCCATCAATATCAATCTTCTCAATCCTTTGTGTAAGAGTTGTAATTAACTTTTCATCAGCAATATCTTCAATATATAATAAACTTACCTTTGTTTTCGTCCTTCTTCCTACCAAAAAATCTTTATTAATTAAATTTTCCTCTTTAATTCTTCTCTTAATTAATCCTAAATTAGTTTGAATATTCTCCGTAAAAGCATCCTTTGGACCATATATTGAAGTTTGTGTTTCAGGTGGCGAAATACTTCTTGTAATTTTCGCTTTAGTTTCCATCGCATAAATATTCTTCTTTTTAATAACAATACTAAACCCATTTTCAAGATAGTAGGGAATCATAGAAGCATTTTTAAGCTTAATAGTATTGGGCGCCGCCAGTACTTTTTCTAAATGCGGAATCTTTTTAGCTAACGCTAAAGGTTTTAAAATAAAGTCATTTATAGCATCACTACTACATAAACTTTCTAAATAATATATCTTAACATCCTTAATATTTTTAACAATTAAATCACTACTATTATGAAAAATATTTTTTAAAGTTTTCTCATCCATATATTTCACCATTTTTAGTATGTTAAAGTTTAAGATTTTTATGTATAATAGGGTTAGGTGAGTATTAATGGAAGTAGAAATAATTAGATTAGATAATGAAGGTAGAGGAATATGTTATGTCAATAATATAATTACTTTTGTAAGTAATGCTCTACCCAAAGAAGTTGTTAAAATAAAACTAATTAAACAAACCAAAAAATATAATATTGGCAAAGTTCTAAAATATCTGAAAACTTCTCCCGAAAGACAATCCCATTTTTGCCCTTATTATGGAAAATGTGGCGGTTGTGACCTAGAACATTTAACCTATGAAAAAAGTTGTGAATTTAAAAAAACTAATTTAGAAACTATTTTAAAAAAATATGCAATGATAGATAAAGAAATAACTTTTATAAAAAGTTCTAATCCTATGTATTATCGTAATAAAATTACCCTAAATATTAATAATAAAAGAAAAGGATTCTATGAAGAACAAACCCATAATGTTGTGGATATAAATTATTGCTATCTCGCTACAAAAGCTATTAATAAAATAATCCCATATCTTAATATGCCTAGCGGCCAGGTTGTAATCCGTTCTAATTATAATGCCGAAATAATTATCGATATAACCTCTTCCTCTTATAAACCTATAGATATTGCTTCTTTAACTAAAGAAAATAAAATCGTCGGCATAATTGTTAATAATAAAATTATTTATGGGGAAGATCATTTCATTGAAATCGTCAATAATAAATTATTTCAAGTTCATAGTAAATCTTTTTTCCAAATAAATTTAGATATTGCATCGCAAGTTATTCCTCTTTTAAAAAAGGAAGTAACTAAAGAAGACGTCGTCCTAGATTTATATTGTGGTGTAGGTTTTTTAGGACTTTCTATCGCTTCCGAAATAAATAAATTATATGGAGTAGAAGTCTCTAAAAGCGCTGTAATGGATGCCTTATTAAATATGAAAATAAATAAAATAACTAATGCTAAATATTTCTTAAATAAAAGTGAAGATATTTTAACTAATTTACCAGATGATATTAATACCGTAATAGTAGATCCCCCACGCAGTGGTTTAAAAGAAGAAGTAATAAATTATTTAATAACTAATCAAAATATCCAAAAAGTAATTTATATGTCTTGTAATCCCTTTACTTTAGCTCGTGATTTACAAAAATTAAAAACAAGTTATACAATTACTAAAATCTACGGATTAGATATGTTTTGTTACACTAAACACTTAGAATGTTTATGTATTTTAAAGAATATTGTAAAAAAGACTGAATTAAAATGTAAATTCTCGAAAATTAAAAAAAATCAAGTTATAGAATAAAATTCCCGATTTTCTTGGGAAT